>QNCA01000046.1 GCA_003644325.1 Planctomycetota bacterium | reverse complement strand
GGCGGCCAGGATGCAAAAAACCTGCGGGATATCGCCGGCGACAACGTGGAACTACTCGGCCCGCAGGACGACGAGGCGTTGGCGCATTATTACGCACACTGCCGGGCGTTCATCTTTCCCGGCGAAGAGGATTTCGGCATAACGCCGCTGGAGTCCCAGGCGGCGGGCAGGCCGGTGATAGCCTATGCAAAAGGCGGAGCGCTGGAGACCGTCGTACCGCTGAATCCGCGGGGCGGGACGAAGACGCTGAGCGGACCCGCAACCGGCGTGTTCTTTTATGAACAAACGGCGGAAGCGCTGAACGAGGCCCTCGATATCTATGAGCGGAAAGCCGGCGATTTTGACCCCGCGGCCGCGAGGGAAAACGCAATGCGCTTCGACAGGGCGAGGTTCAAGGAAGAATTCCGCGATTACGTGAACGCTTTGACGGCGGACACGGAGGCTTCAAAGGAAGAGAGCGCATGCTCAAAAAACACAGCCAACTGACGATGGCCCTGATGCTGGCCTTCGATGCGGTGATGGTCCTCGCCGCGTGGTGGCTGGCGTATGTGCTGCGCTTCTGCGTGAAGTTCACCTTTTTCGGGCTGATAGCGTTTCCGCCGGAGCCTGCGCAGAAATGGGAATACCTTCACTTCGCGCCGGTCGTGCTGGCGATACAGTTGCTCGCGCTGGCGCACTTCCGGCTGTACGAGCCGCGCCGTGTGCGGCGCATATTCATGGAGTTCCTCGACCTCGTCAAATCGGTATTCGCCGTATGGGTGGCGATGCTGGCGCTGCTGTACCTGCTGCACAGGTTCGAGTTCTCGCGCTACGTCTTGACATTCTACCTTGTATCGTGCCCGGTTGTGCTCGTCCTTTCGAGGGGCGTCGTCCGTGGGGTATTGCAGGGCATGCGGAAACGCGGCAAGAACATCCGTCGCGCGCTGATTGTCGGCGCGGGGAAACTCGGCCAGACGCTCCACGAAAACATCCTCAAGAACCCCTGGACGGGAATACAGGTGGCCGCATACCTGGACGACCGCGAGGAACGCGCGGGCAAGACAATCATGGGCGTGCCCGTAGAGCCGTTGAGCGACCTGAAACGCGTCATTGCGAATAAGAATGCCGACCAGGTATTTATCGCGCTGCCGTTTGACAGGCAGATACAGATGCGCGACACTATGAATGCGCTGGCCGACGAGGTGGTAGATGTGCGGCTTGTGCCCGACATCTTCAGTTTCACAACGCTGCGAAAGAGCGTAACCGACTTCGAGGGTATGCCGATTCTCAACATGCGCGAG
This sequence comes from Planctomycetota bacterium, assembly GCA_003644325.1. Lineage (GTDB taxonomy): Bacteria > Planctomycetota > B129-G9 > B129-G9 > B129-G9 > B129-G9. The sequence continues at coordinate 6,964 of QNCA01000046.1, read as the reverse complement.
TCGCCGGTGTCGGGCTGGAACGCAATACTCAAGCGGCTTTTCGATATCTTAATATCAATTGTGGCGCTTTGTGTCTTCGGGATGCCGATGCTTCTTATAGCGCTGCTCGTGAAACTCCTGAGCAGGGGCCCGGTATTCTACAAACAGGAACGCATGGGACTGGACGGTCGGAAGTTCAACATACTGAAGTTCCGGACGATGCGCGTTGACGCGGAGAAGGAGACGGGGGCGGTGTGGGCGAAGGAGAACGACCCGCGCCGCACGAAGTTCGGCACGTTCCTGCGAAAGACGAGCCTGGACGAACTGCCGCAGTTCATCAACGTGCTGAAGGGCGACATGAGCGTGGTCGGCCCGCGGCCCGAGCGGCCGGTATTTATAGAGGACTTCAAAAAAGAGGTGCCGCGCTACATGCTGCGGCACAAGATGAAGGCGGGGATTACCGGCTGGGCGCAGGTGAACGGCTGGCGCGGCAATACCTCGCTTGTGAAACGCATCCAGTATGATATATACTACATAGAAAACTGGTCCATCTGGTTCGACGTCAGGATACTCATAATGACGTTCTACAGGGGCTTCATAAGCAAAACCGCTTACTGACACGGCCATGAAAAGCAAAATACTGGACACATTGCTGGATCTGCTGGCAGACCCTCTCAAACTGTCCGCCTGTATAGGGGCGCTGGCGGCGATGTGTCTGGCCGCCTTTTTCGGCCTCCGGTGGGCGCTGAAACGCCGCGGACTGCTTCACACTTATTCGAGAGTGCTGCGTTACGTGTGGCATTACAAACTGTTTTTCGTCCTGACACTGCTTTTCTCCTTCGCGTTCGCGGGGTTCAGCGGCGGGCGGCTGATCCTGGGCGAACCTTTTATAAACCAGTTCGTACAAAACCCCAACTGGCAAATCGCGCTGCCAATGGTTATCTCTCTGCTGGTCCTCTCCGCCGGCATGGCGATAGCCTCGTTCCTGCGGACATACTTCCATCAATACATACTCGGGCGGATATACGTGGACCTCAGGTGCGACGCGGCGAACAACCTGCTCGATCTCTCGCTGGACTTTTACGACAAACGCAAGGCCGGCGACCTCTTGTCGCGCCTGACCAATGACGTTCTGGTCGCGCAAAAGTCCGTGGATTTCATGCTGGGCGATATACTGGAAAAGCCCGCGCTGATACTTGTCGGGATAATTCTGATATTCCTGACCTCGTGGCAGGTGGGCCTGATAATATTCGTAGCGATGCCGGTCCTTATCCTGCCGGTGAGAATCATCGGGAAAAGCATCCGCAAGCATTCCCGGAAAAGCCTGAAGCGACAGGCGGATGCCACACAGTCCATCAACCAGGCGTTCAGCGGAATTCGCATCGTCAAGGCATTCAATACGGAAGATGTGGAAAAACAGGCGTTCCTGCGCGAGAACGAAGGCTACTTCAGAAAATTCATGCGCGTCATCCGCGGCAAGGCCGCGAGCAACAGCTTCACGTCGCTGGCGAGCAACGGCGGTGCGGCCGTCCTGGTGCTGCTGTGCTGCTACATCCTCATCAAGCAAATCTGGGGACTGAACGCGGGGAGCATCGTCGTAATCGCGGGAACGGCCGCCTTCATGCACGCCCCCATCAGGTCGCTGGTCAAGGCGTACAACAAATTGCAGGAATCGATGGCCGGTGCATCCAGGGTATTCGAACTGATGGACCTGCGGCCGACGATAAAGGACGCGCCCGGCGCGAAGCCGCTGCCGCCGTTCCGGAAGGACATCGTTTTCAACCGCGTGGACTTCTCGTATGACGAGGAGCCGGTCCTCAGGGACATAAACCTGACGGTAAAAGCCGGCGAAATAGTGGCCGTGGTCGGCCCCAGCGGCGCGGGAAAGACCACGCTGCTCAATCTCATACCGCGATTCTACGACGTGCAGAAGGGCTCAGTTGAGATTGACGGACACGACGTACGGGGAGTTACATCGCGTTCGCTTCTCTCACAGATAGCAATCGTCGGGCAGGAGCCGTTCCTGTTCCACGCGTCGATACGCGAGAACATCCGCTACGGCAGTCCCGACGCGAGCGAGGAAGAGGTCGTCGCCGCCGCCCGGGCGGCCAACGCCCACGAATTCATCGTAAACGAGCTGGAAAACGGCTACGACACGGTGGTCGGCGAACAGGGCGTGCGGCTGTCGGGCGGGCAGCGCCAGCGCATAACGATAGCGCGCGCAATCCTGAAAAACGCGCCGATACTCATACTGGACGAGGCGACATCATCGCTGGACAGCGAGTCCGAGATGCTGGTGCAGGATGCGCTGAACAGGCTGATGGAAAACCGCACGACCTTCATCATCGCGCACAGACTGACCACGGTGATGCACGCGGACAAGATAGTCGTACTGGACGGCGGCAGACTGGCGGGCATCGGAACACACGACGAACTTGTAAAGACATGCCCGACGTACAAAAAACTATATTCGAGCCAGTTCCGCCACACGAGCACGAAGCGGTTTACACTGTGATTTCGGCGACGGTCGCCGAATCCCATCTTTTTCTCTGCGAGGGGCAAAATGGCAAAACAGCATGACAGCAAACAGTGCGAAAAATGCAATGCGAAATGCTGCCGTTACATCGGCGTACCCCTGGACGACCCCGAGACCGCGGGGGACTTCGACGACCTCGTGTGGTTTCTCTACCACGAAAAGACATACATATACGTCGAAGACGACGACTGGTACCTGAACATCGACCTCAAGTGCAAGATGCTGGACGAGAACAACCGGTGCAAGGTCTACGAGAAGCGACCGCGCATCTGCCGCAAACACAGCGTAGAAAACTGCGAGTTCGACGGCAAGCCGTACGACCACGATATGGAATTCAAGACGCCGGAATCGCTGCAAGCCTATGCGCGGAAGTTCCTCCGCGAAAAATACAGCAAAAAGAAACGCAAAAAGACGAAAAAGCGAAAAAAGGCAACCCGCCATGCGGTCGGCAGGGCCGCTACCAGGTAACACGTTTCACGCAGCGCCAGGAATCAGACTCAAAGATTCGGCGCCCCGAGCGCTCTCTTCTCGAAAGGCTGAATGAGAACCGATGGTCGGCAAAAATACAGCCAGGAGTAAAAAGAAGGCGGCCGCGATAGGATTCGACGCCTTTGAGAAAAACATCGCGCGGGCCGCCCTGGCGCCGGTCTACGTCGTCGCCGGTCCCGAGGAACTGCGCCGCCGCAAGGCTATCGACCTGATACGCGCGCGCGCGGAAACCGCGGCGGGCTCGGTCGCCCCGCGCGAAATCCAGTGCCCGCAAAGCCCCGGCGAACTCGCCGCGCTTGACCTGCCCGACATCCTCGACTACCTGCGCTCGGAGACCCTCTTCGGCGGCATGAGCATGGTCGTCCTGCGAAGGGCCGACCTGCTCCTCGGCCGCGCCAGACAAAAAACCGGCGGCGAGGAAGACGGCGGAACACCTACACGCGACATCCTGATGCGCTACGCGGAGAATCCGCGCAAGGACGCCTGCCTGGTGATAGAACTGGAGGCGGACGCGAAACTCGCCGCGGCAAGGAACCTGGCCGCGCATGGCGTGCTTGTGGATTGCCGCGCGCTGTACGACTCACCCCCACCGTGGCAGCGGGGCGCAGCAAGACCCAGCGAGGTGGCGCAGTGGATCCGCGCGGAATGCGCAAAAAAATATAAAAAAAACATCTCCATCGAAGCGGCCTCGGAGATGGCCGACATGGTCGGCGGCAGCCTGTCGCGCATATCTAATGAACTGGAAAAATTGGCGCTGCTGGTTGGCGACAAGCAGGAAATCGGACCCGAAGACGTGGAAAAATCCTCCGGGCACGTAAAGGCGCATGGCCTCTTTACCCTGTTGGATGCCGTCGCGGACAGGGATTCGGGCAAGTCGCTGCGGATGCTCGCGGAGATATTCTCGCGCGGCATGGCCCTGGGCAAAGGCGAGGTCGTATTCGACAGCGGCGGCATAGCGACGATACTGATAGGCCAGATATACAAGCGCATGGCGACGCTGCGCCGGGCCGCCCGCACAATGTCGCATGGCGGCTCCGTCGAAGACTTGAAGAAACGATTCAAGATAGCGCAGGACTGGCGCGCGGAGCGGCTGGCGTCACAGGCGCGGAATTTCAAGGATGCGGAATTCGCCGCGATTATCAAGTGGATGCTGAAAAGCGACGAGGCGCTCAAAACCAGTTCCATGCCGCCCGAACCGATTCTGGAATCACTCCTCGTAAAAATCTGTAAGCGATGAAAAGTCGAACCGCAAAAGCCCCGCCCGGTACGGGCCTGTATGGGCGATGCGGGGGAACCCTCGGCGCGCACATGTCCATAGCGGGCGGCGTGTACAGGGCGATACTCAGGGGAGCGGAGGCGGGGTGCTCCACGATTCAAATTTTTACGAGCAACAATATGCGGTGGCGCGCGAAGACGCCGGACGAAAAAGAAATCGAACGGTTCCGCGAAGATCAGGAGCGCACGGGCATCCGGCCGGTCTTCGCGCACAACTGCTACCTGGTAAACCTTGCCTCGCCCGACGAGGAAATATACGCGAAATCGCTGGCGAGGATGAAAATTGAAATTGAGATTTGCGACAATCTGGGACTGCCCTACATCGTCATGCACCCCGGTGCGCACATGGGCCGGGGCGAGAAGGCGGGCATCAGGCAAATCGCCGCGGCGGTGAATGAACTGCTGCGCGGGAAATCGCGCGTGCGAATCCTCTACGAAATCACCGCGGGACAGGGAACCGGCATCGGGTACACGTTCGAGCAGATAGCGGAACTGATAGACCTGGCAAAAGACAGGAACCGCGTCGGTGTGTGTTTCGACACGTGCCACGCGTTCGCCGCGGGCTACGACATGCGCACGCGCAAGGCTTACAGGGCAACGTGGCGCGAGTTCGACAAGGTCATCGGTATTGAGGAACTCTTCGCATTCCACCTGAACGACTCCCGGCGCGAACTCGGCAGCCGTATCGACCGGCACGAACACATAGGACAGGGAAAACTGGGAGAAGACGCCTTCAGGTTTATCATGCGCGACGAGCGATTCCGCGACGTCCCGAAAGTCCTGGAGACACCGAAGGGAAAGGGGATGCACCTGGACAGGCAAAACCTGGCGCTGCTGCGCAGACTGGCGGGGGCGTAAAATATATCGAAAGCGTATTTTCGCGAAGTTTTTGATGAACCCAGATGAAGATAAATGGCGCGTAGAGCGCGAGGAAATGGTGCGGCGCCAGTTGGAATCGCGCGACATCGACGACGAGCGCGTGCTCGACGTCTTCCGCAGGGTGCCCAGGCACCTTTTCGTGCCCGAGCGCTGGCGCGACGACGCATACAGCGATCATCCCCTCTCAATAGGAGAGGGACAAACAATATCGCAGCCGTACATAGTGGCGCTAATGACACAGCGCCTGGAATTGAAGGGCGGGGAAAAGGTGCTTGAAGTGGGCACGGGTTCCGGCTACCAGGCGGCGATACTCGCGGAACTCTGCGAGTCCGTCGTAACGATAGAGCGCTTCGGCACGTTGTCGGTGAAGGCAAAGGAGACGCTCGACTCGCTCGGATATGCGAACATCACGTATTGTGTCGGCGACGGGACGCGCGGTGTGGAGGAACACGCGCCTTATGACAGGATAATCGTGACGGCGTCCTCGCCGGACGTGCCCCGGCCGCTCGTCGACCAGTTGGCGGACGGCGGCCTCATCGTCATACCGGTAGGCGGCGGGTTCTCACAGGACCTCCTTGTTGTCCGCAAGAAGGGGACCGGCGTGCGGCGCGAGTCCGTGTGCAAGTGCGTCTTCGTGCCGCTGGTCGGCAAATACGGCTTCCCCGAATAAGGAAAATCATCCACCTCAAAAAAATTGGTTTAGCCTATCCCTATAGACCACCTGCCATTCTGCTCCCATAGGAACAATCCACTATCACATCGATCAAGACATACATTTGTGATCGTTATGCCAGGTGCTGTAATGTATCCAGGCCCGAAATCCAGATTCCCCACTTTATAGCGCACCTCAACGACCGTTAGAGGAGACCCTCCTCCTTGATTAGAAGGTACTTCTTTATACTCAATGCGTAAGTACTCATCGTTACAATATTTTATATTCAGCAGTTTCCCTGATGGTGGGGACTCAATATCTATCGGGTTACCTTTGACTATCCAATCATTGTCCTCGATCAAGAGCATTTCCTCACCTGATGGTGACACTATTTGAACGTTCAAGAGAAAATAGTTTTCCTTGTCCCTGTTAAACCATATGACTCGTTTTCTATTAAAGGTGAATATATCAAGCGTATTAGTGCAATAGAGGCTGCCTACGACCGCATGCAGGTCATTCCTTAGCCAGTCAAAACGCCCCCGCACCTCTTTGCTATGTGCGATGCCGTTTTGCTTGAAATCTCTCAACTGCTCTTTTGTATAGGTATTGACATCGGCCTTACTGTGATGCTCCAAGCAAAGTGCTATCATTCCCTCGGGATTATGATGTTCTTTTTCACACCAGGGGGGATCGAAGTGGTGGTATGTAAGATAAGGATTGCCGCAAACGGGACAGCCAAACCCTACTTCACGCCTTAATATTCGACGCACATCAGCGGGTGGTGTTCGATTCATGCTTTTTCACCTCATAGCAGAAATTCATTCTATAATCCTTTTATTACGTTTGCATATCGTAACGTGAAACGGCCATTGCCTTCGGCGATATTGGCGGTGATGGACAATGAGGCACGATTGAGTTGATATGTCAGAAAGTAATATCCGCGAGGGAATTTTTCGGTGAATGATGAGGTGCGGTCTGCGAAGTCCACGGCCTTCTGATAAACTTGCAGGTTTTCGAACATGGACGCCATGCGAAACCCTTCTGAACAGTTGAGCAGGTGAGCAGGAGACCGCAGTGGAACGAAATGGCAAACGCGCGGAAGACGTATTGTTTTCTTCTTTCTTTCACCTGTTCTACTGTTCTCCTGTTCCACT
>QNCA01000045.1 GCA_003644325.1 Planctomycetota bacterium | reverse complement strand
TGCTGATAGACTACATCAATATCCTGCGCCAGAGAGGCTTGAGCCTTATGGATGCCGTCAAGACCGGCGGCTCGGACCGCCTGCGTCCCGTCCTCATCACCACCTTCACGACCGTTCTGGGCATGACTCCCATGGCCTTGAGCGGGGGCGAGGGCGCGGAAATATGGCGGCCGCTCGGCATCACCGTCATCGGCGGACTGTCAGTGTCCACGCTGGTGACACTCCTGCTCGTCCCGGTCATCTACAGCCTCTTCGAGCAGCACAAGGCCCACAAGGAAGAAAAGAGAAAAATGGCGCTCCGTGCGATGACGGTTGTTCGCGAGGCGGATGCGACCGGCGTGGCTGCGCTCACTGCTGATGCCGGTGACCCCGACAACGAGAAAAAACCTGGGGAGTAATTTCCATGAAAATGCTTCTGGCGGTATATAACATTGTTGTAGACGAGGAGGTAACGGCTGCCTTCGAGGCGATAGGCGTGCACTGCTTTACCAAGTGGCCGCGCGTACTGGGCCGCGGCAAGAAGACCGGCCCCCGCATGGACACCCATATATGGCCCGGCGCCAACACCGTGACCATGTTCGTGCTGGAAGACGATATGGCGAAAAAGGCGATGAAGGTCATGGAAGGACTCCGCGAAAGGCTGGGCAACGAGGGCGTCAAGGCATTCCTTCTCAACGTCGAGGATAAATTATAGAACTTGAAAGTAGGCGGTAGGAAAGCCACCGCTTCGCTTACAGGCGCAGTAGGCGAATAGGAGGGGAACTGAATCGGAAAGGAGAAAAGAGAAATGGCCGCGGAACGCTGCGGAGTCCCAAGGACGCAGGACGAAGGGCAGAGAAAGATGACTGTCACTATTGAAGATTGACTGGTTAAAGAACCGCGAACGGTGACTGTCACCAATTACCCATTCGGACCCTGACGGGTCCTCAGGGCGAGGACCCGGAACGGGCGGAGCGCAGCCTCCTGATTTATCAGGGGGGCCGGCTCGCAGATTGGCGACTGTCGCCGTAAGGCATTACGAAGTAAGAACTTATAGTCAAGCGCCTTGTGTTGTCCGGGAAAACCCTGTCAACTTGAGAATGTACTTTCCGTCGTACTCGGCCAGTTGTGCAGTCAGACACGCACCATACGCATGCAACATGGCGTCAAGCGGGCAGGCGCTTTTTGCGAGAGACAACAAGAGTGATGACAAATGTTTTGCATGACGCATGTGTGCTGAAACAAAAACCCCCCGCCCCGACACGTCGGGGCGAGGGTTGTTTTTTGGTTGCCCCGCTAGGATTCGAACCTAGACTGCTTGATCCAGAGTCAAGAGTGCTACCGTTACACTACAGGGCAATGATGTGTTTTCGCGCTATTTGCGCCGCCTCTCGGCGACAAGCGGCATGAAGAATATCACAGGCCGCAGAGGCGTGTCAAGGACTTTCTCCCACTGTGCACCGGGCGCGGGTATGCTGTCTGAACGGGGCAGGCTCCTTTTGTCCGGCGCGTTGTTCCTGTTCAGGATTCGGCTCATTTTGCCGATATGACAGAGAAGACGGAAAGGCAACCGGTCTCGTTTGGGGGGTATTACCATGTACCGTGAGTATTGGGGTCTGAAGGAAGACCCCTTCTCCAATACCTTTGACCACAGGTTTTTCTACCTGTCGCGCGGTTTCGAAGAGGCCGTGAAGCGGTTCCTCTCCGCCATGACGGAGAACCGCGGCGTCATGCTGCTCGTCGGTCCGACCGGGGTCGGCAAGACCTTCCTGGCCAAACTTATTGCCCAGCAGTTGCGCTCGCACGGTATCCGCGTGGCGCAGATGATCACGCCGCGCCTGAAGCCGGAAGGTTTTGCAAAGAAAATAGGCAAGAAACTGCAGGAACTGCGCGGCATCGACATCGACACGGACCTCGAAAAGAAGGATGCGGAAGAAGCCGCGCCGTCCAAAAACGGCGCACCCGCCGTACTTGTAATCGACGAGGCGCAAACGATTGAAGATGCCGAGACCTTCGAGGTCCTCTGCTCGCTTCTGGACCTGGACCACGACGGCAAGTTTGTGCTGACCACATTGCTCTCCGGCAACGATTCCATGGTCGAGCATCTGCGGAAGATCCCGTCGCTGAACCAGCGTATCGGCGTGCGCTACAGGCTGCGGGAGTTCAACGCGGAGGAGACATCCGAATACATACGGTTTCGCCTGAAGGCGGCGGGCGCTACCAGCGATATATTCGACACTGACGCCCTTGAGGACATCCACGCCATCAGCGAGGGCGTGCCCCGCATCATAAACACGCTGTGCGACCTGGCCATGGTTATCGCCGCCGACGAGCGCATGCTGCGCGTGGACACGGAGATAGTCGCCCGCGCCCGTCGCGAACTCTCCTCCCTCCGATAACGCCGACTCCACGGACAAGCCCTTTGCCCTTCTCTTTTGCGCGCGCCATCTGCTATAATCGCGACATCATGAAGATTCTCGTCACTGGAGCGAGCGGCCTGCTGGGCCATGCCGTGGCAGTTGCCGCGCGGGCGTCTCACCGCGTGGTCGCACAGTATCTAAGGAATGCGCCGGGGGGATTGCCCGGTGCCTTGCGGCTGGACCTGACGGACGGTGCGGCGGTTCGCGCGGCCTTCGCGGAGACGGCGCCCGCGTGCGTCATGCACTGCGCGGCGATGGCCGACCCGGCCGGGTGCGAGCGCGAACGTGACCGCGCAAAGGCGATAAACGTAGAGGCCACACGCCTGCTCGCCCGACTCTGCTCGGAGCATGACGCCCGGCTTGTCTTCATCTCCACCGACCTCGTCTTTGACGGGCGGCGGGGGATGTACGTCGAGGAGGACCCCGTGAACCCCGTGAGTTATTACGGCGAGACAAAGGCGCTCGCCGAGAAGGCGGTGCGCGGGGAATGCCCAAACCACGTCATTGCAAGATGCTGCCTGATGTACGGGCGGAGCCCGACCGGTGGACGCGGCGCGGACGAAGTGATGCTTCACGCCCTGCGCGAAGGCAAAGAGGTGCGCCTGTTCACGGATGAATATCGGACGCCCGTGTGTGTACCGGACCTCGCGCGGGCGCTGGTGCGCCTGGCGGAAGCGGCGGCGACGGGCACGTTCCACTGCGGAGGCGGCGAGAGGGTCAGCAGGTATGATTTTGGCCTGAAGATTTGCCGCGCCGCGGGAGTTGACTCTTCACGAATTATGGCAACGCGAATCGAGGAAGCGCAATGTGTCCCGCCGCGCGCGCCGGACGTGTCGCTCGATTCGAGCAAACTGAAAAGCGCCCTCGGCGTTTCCCTTCTGGACGTCGATGGCGGCCTGAAACTGCTGTACCACTCGGATGCCTGAAGATCCCTCCGCATGGGAGCGCGCAAGAACTCTGGTGACACCAGCGCCGGTGACCGTCACCATTACGGAGCCGTCCCCGATGTGTCGGGGGCGGATCGTAGATGGCGACTGTCACCGCGCGGAGCAGCCCACCAAGATTCTTGCATGTCCCCCCATGCCTTGGCCCTTCACCCTATCTGCGCCACATGATGCGCGCCATCATTCTGAAGAAGCGCACGGTATCGGCGAACGGCCGGATGCTGCTGGCGGCGCCGTTATAAACGGTGGGCACGTTGACTTCGACCACATGGAACTTGTGGTAGCATGCCTCGATGAGGAGTTCCGATTCGAAGTCGTACCGGCGTGAAACGACCTTCGGCCGCGGTCCGAAAAGGAGGTCGCGCAACACCGTGTCGCGAAAGAGGCGCAGGCCGCACTGCGTATCCGCCAGGCGTCTCCCGCCCATCCATGTTACAACGGCCGACATGGAGCAATTGGTGGCATAGCGGACGGGAGGCATGCTGCGCCAGGACATGCGCCTGCGGCCGACAACTACATCGGCGTCGCTGCGCTCCTGGGCGTTGAGCATCACGGGAAGGAGTGACGGAGAGTGCTGGCCGTCAGCGTCGAAGGTAAGAATGAACTCCCGGCGTTCTTGCAGGGCGCGCCTGAAGCCTTTTAGAAGGGCGGCGCCTTTGCCCCTGTTGCCGCCGTTGCTCAGGACCTCCGCGCCCGCGTCACGCGCAACATCGGCGGTGGCGTCGGTCGAGCCGTCGTCCACAACCACGACCGGCACGCCGTAACCGCGCAACCCTTTTATCACCCGTCCTATCGCCTGGACCTCGTTATATGCCGGGATTACCACAACGGCGCTGTCAGCATTGCTCCCCAACCTGCTCTCTCCTCCGCTTCATGTCTCATGCGCCACGTTTCCCTGCGGCCTGTTCCGTGAAAAAATCAAAGAACGTGGCCCATAGTTCCGGGTAACGCATCACGTACTTTTCGAGGAAGTTAGCAAATCGCTGCGTTATGGTCAACACCTTTTCCTCATCCGTGCCTTCCTCCGGCGGCAATATGGGCGGGTTTGATATTATTGTAAAAGTATTATCCCTTTTTCTGATGCCGATTGTGGGTACTATGGCGGCGCCGCTTTTCACGGCCAGCCATCCCGGCCCTTTCGGAAAGAGCACCCGCCTGCCGCAAAAGTTCACCGGCACGCCGTCGTCCCCGACCAGGCGTTCGCCCAGCATGCCCAGGACACCGTTGCCTCGCAGCACTCTCAGCGCGGGCCGGGCGGCGGTACGCGTCGCCAGAACGCTGAGCCCCTTTTGCCCGCGCTGGCGCACGAAAAGCCTCTCCACGCGCTCGCTCCCGTGCGGCAGAGCCACTACGCTTGCGGTGTAGCCGCGTGCGGCGTACGCCGCAACGCCCAGCTCCCAGTTGCCGAAGTGCGCCGAGAGGACTATCGCGCCGCGGCCGCGTTTCAGCGACTCCGTCAGGTGCTCCTCGCCAAACACCTCGAAGTGTGTCTCGAAGTATTCCCTGTCGAACCTGGCGAACCGGAAAAACTCAACTATATTCAGGCCGAAATTGACAAACGTGCGGAGCGCCCGTCTCTTGATAAGACGGGGCTCAGAGAGGCGGGGCGCAATCACGGCGAGGTTGCGCCGGACCGCGCGCCTGCCCCCGCCCCACTGCCAATAGCGCAGGACGCCCAAAAAGCGCGCCACGGCGTACACGACGTTCACCGGCGCGCGCGTCGCGAACTTCTCAACAAGGAGATACCACAGATACGCGACCATGAATGCTCCAAAAACACAAATGAAACCTAAAGAGGCCTGCCCCCTCTAGATTTCATTTAGAGGTGCTCGATGAGTTCCTCCAGGCGGAAGGGACACCCCCCCGCGACCAGGGCGCCGCTTTCCTCCGCGTAGCGCAGCCCGCACCGGCCCAGGCAGATTACCTTCCCGCCTTTGCGCTTCTCCGGGGGCGGGCTCCCGCCCACGAGCGTCAATCCGCCGAATGCGGCGTAGCGCAACGCCTTCAGCAATTTCCACGGATGCCGGATTATCTCCCTGCGAAAGCGCGGCAGGTTGGACAGGCATATCGAGCAGCATTTATCGTCGAACCTGATTCTTACACGCCCTATGTTCCATTCCCGCCTCGGGGGTTTGAAGCGCCTGCGCACGTCATCCACGCGCATGCCTACCGTATCGACGGCGGCGACCTGCTTGAGGTGCCGCACCTTTCGCGGGTCGAAGCCCATCACGCGGCAGCCGACCTGGTCAGTCCGCCAGATGTCATCGCCCGCCACCAGGATGTTCGCCCTGAGCGGCGTACCGAAAAACGACGGCCCGTTGCCCTCCAGCGCCACGAGACCGTCGATGATGTTCAGGTCCGGGCGGACCGCTTCGCCGAGCGCCAGGATGGGGCGATGGAGGGAGTGCTGGTGGAACCATTTCTTCTTTGACAGCGCGAGGAGGCCCTTTTGGTTCTTCGCACAGAGGCTGACGGTGGTTTGCGAGTGGGTCTTGAGTTTCGCTACGTTGATATATTCGTGCGTGCGAAGCAGCGTGGGGAGCAGCAGCTCGCCGTATTCCCACTGCACCTTTTCCCTGGGCACGGCATCGAGATTGACGAGTGTGACGTTGCCGTAGCGCCGGGCAAGCGATTTGAATCCGCTGAACTTCAGGCACTTCTCGTAGTCGGCCGGCGCGGGCACCCCGTCACCTATTACGAAGTCGTGCTCCGGGAAAAGTTGCAGCAACGCTTCCACGACCGCCGGATGCGTGCACACGCCCCTGTTGGGGTAGAACGGCCTGACAAGGTTCGGCTTGACGAATATCCGCTGCCTGCTCGGGCGATAGTGGAGCAGGTTCAGCAGGCGGCGCATGTCCCGGACTATGTCCGCTTCGCTCGTTTTGACTATGGCGACCGTCATGCCCGCTTCGTCCTCGTGGCGGGCCGGGGTGAACTTTGCGCATCCGCGCTCGCGCCGGAACCGTGAAGCGTGTCAAACTGCTCGAACAGGCGGGAGTCCCTGACGAGGTGGAGCACCTTCATTTGCGCGTCGTGCGTGCCCTCGCCGATGCGCCTTTTCCTGTACTCGGTCATGGCGCCGCGGCGGAGAATGTTCGCCCGGGGCGCGGCCAGCCTGCCGGAGTCGCGCTTGGCGCGGTATTCCATGTTGGCCTTCTTCAACTCCTCGTCGAACTCGCGCGCAAGGAGCTCGGAAACGCCTTCCCGCACGTTGACGCCCGGCTCCACGGCCACGGCGTACAGCGGCGTCTCCTCGTAACGCACGCCGACGATAAAGTCTTCTATGTTCAGGTCCAGCCTGTCGCGCAAACGGCGGAACGCGAGCGTCACCTGGGATTCCGTCACCTTTTCGCCGGTGACGGAGACGACGCCGCTGCCGCGATGTTTGAAGGCGATTACGGGTACCCCGCCATCGAAGGCCAGGACCTCGACGACGTCGTTGATGTCGTACCTGTACAGTCCGTTCGACGCGGTGAGGATGACACGGTACTGGCGGCCGACCTCCAGCCCGTCGCAGAGGAGCGGCTCACCGCCCTGTGGGTAGGGCACGAATTCCACAAAATGTCCCGCTGCGGCCAGCACGCCGCCCTTGTCTTCGGGGTGCGCGGTCGTCGTCCCACGGCATGGTATGGACATGTATCCCTCGGATGCATTGTACCCGAAGTCGCGCAGGGGCACGTCGCCGAACAGGCGCGCGAACTGCTTGAGGTAGAAGCCCGACGCCCCGCCCGTCCAGGTGTTCACCAGAGCCATTTCCGGCCAGATGTCCCGCGGTAGCAGTTCGCCTTTCCTTTCCAGGGCGTCCTCTATCTCCTTTGCTCGCCGGGGCTGCGGCCTCAGGCGCGGGCGTATCTCCTCCACGACCTCCGGCGGCAGGTCCTTCTCAACCTTTATGCCGCCGTCCCGGATGTCTTTTACCAGGTAGGGGGCGTACTCGTTCAGTTTCCGCGCGAGGAGCACTATCGTGCTCGGGTTCAGGATGGAGATGAGGGAGATGCTTTGCCGGGCCGCCAGCAGCAGGATGGCGTAGTATTTCGCATCGAAGTCGCGCACGCAGAAGACGGAATACGGTATCGCCAGGAAGTTTCGCTGCACGGGGATGCTTGCATGGTTGCGGTAGTTCCTGCCGGATATGGCGCCGTAGGGGATGCCGCCCTCGGTGCGGCCTTCCTCCCAGGGCGAGACCAGGGAGAGGAACTTGCCGCGGAGTATGGCGGGGTGGGCGTTGAGGTTAATCCGCGACCACACCTTTTGCGTGTTGTAGAACTCCGCGTAGAAGGAAGGCGTGACCGGGATGAACTTGGGCCTGTCGGTGGTGCCGCTGGTCGTGGCGAACATCTCCGGAAGGTCGGCGGTGAGCACGCCGGCCTTGCCCCGGCGCATTCGCTCTATGTATTTCTCGAAGGCGCTGAACTCGCGGATGGGCAGGGCGGAGCGGAAGTCCTCAACGGACCTGATGGAGGCGAAGGAGTGCTCGCGGCCGAAGTCGGTGTCGGCATTTCGCCGGAGTATTGTAAAGAGTCGGCGCTTCTGGGCGGCCACAGGGTCTCTGCAGGCGTCCTGAAATTCTCGCCATACGTCGCGAGTCATGAAGTTAAAGACACCACGAAGCAGACGGTGGGACATCTTTCGCCTTCTCCTTACTCAGGCGGTAAAGGTGACAGTCACCATCTACGAGTTGGTCCCCCGACAGGTCGGGGGGGCTGCGTTCCGTAATGGCGGCAGTTACCTTTCAGTCACCGAAGTCGGCAAGACCCCGTCAATTTGAGTCCTTACCTTCGTGCAGAACCCGCATGCGAAGGGTGAGGGTCACCCGCGTGCTTTAACCTCTTGTGAGCTTCGGCGTTGTAATTGGGGACCTTGTGTTCTTCCTTGGTCGGTGCGAGGGCCTGCTCGTATTCCAGGGATGTCTTCACGACCGCATCCCT
>QNCA01000044.1 GCA_003644325.1 Planctomycetota bacterium | reverse complement strand
CTGTCACCGTAAGGTGTTGTAAAACAGCAGACTATAATCAAGCACCCACCATCATCCAGAAAAACTCAGTCAACTTGAGTAACGGGGAATTGTGATCTTTGGAGTACGAGGGAAAATTAATCGCTCTTTTCCTGAGAGGGGAACCCGCCCCTCCGGGGGATGGGCCGGCCCGTACGGGCCGCGCCAGGCAGCGCCCCGGGATTCTTGCATGCGCCCCTCGGCGTCGACTGCACGCCCTTTCCGAAGGGACGGGCGGAAAAGAGTGATTTGGAAACACCATCTCCATTTATCTCCTTTTTGGGCAGGGGCTACAAGGTCAACCGTTAGTGCGGAACCTGGGCCCCTGTCTTATGAATACAATCGCGGATTGGTGAGACTGCGATGACAATAAAGAAGGCATTTTTGACCCTTGCGATTGTCATGTTCACGCTCCCGGCGCTCGGCGCGGCGCCCGACGGCCCGGCTCCCCGGCTTGCCGCAGTGCGCCACGCGTACGACCGGTTTGGCGAAACCTTGACGTTCGTCTTTCAGGACGGAAGCGGCCGCGCGGTGTCTTCCGTGCCGCGGCCGGAAGTAACATACAACAGGCGGAAAAACTTCATGCGCCTTGCTTTTGAGGGCGTCGTCTCCGAACTCGATGAACTTCAGGCCGAAGGCGCCGCCGTCTCATCCGTCGAAGTCAGGACACTGCGCGGCAAGACTGTCGCCTACATCTTTCTCAAGAAGCCCGTCCGGCGCTTCTTCAGGGAATCGGAGCGCACCGGTTCGCTCACCCTCGGTCTGTACGACCTCGGCGGCTGCTACTGGGTGCGCGTGGACGCCCCCCACTGGCGTTCCCCGGATGCCGTATATCCCTTCTGGAACGCGCTCAAGAGGGCCGCCATCACGACGTGCCTGCTCCAGGACGAGACCGGCGCTTACTATTTGTCAACCATCGCGGACTACGATACCCCCGAGCGCGCGGCGCAGGCGCAAGAAACCGCCCAGGCCGTCATCGACTCGTTCGTCGAGCAGGACCTGATGCAGCCCTCGCGGCCGGTGGCTTCCGTGGGCACCGTCATGGATGCGGCCGGCCCGTACGGACCCGTGCCGGAGCCGGCCGGCGAACTCGCGGAAAAGATAAAGGCCCTTGTGAAGAAGTTGCCGGACAATCCCGCCGACATTCACGCCGGCATGCGCCACCAGCGCATCAGCGCCGCCATGCGCGAACTGATAAAAATCGGACGCCCCGCCGTGCCCGCGCTGGCCCTCGCGGCGACGTCCGGGGACGGCGTCCTGCGACGCACGGCGCTGCTCACGCTCGCCGCAATCGGCGGCAGGGATGTGGAGCAGTTCCTGGCAGGCGGACTGGACGATGCCGAGCCCGCCGTCAGGCAGGAAATGGCCCTCGCGCTGGAGCGGCCGCCGATGACGCGCGCGAAACTCATCGCCCTCAGGGGAGCACTTCAGGACGAAGACAAGTGGGTCCGTTTTTTCGCGGCGCGCGCCCTTACACGGGCGTGGATGCCCCCCGCCGTACCGGTCATAATGAACCTGCTGGCCGACAGGGAAGTCCGCGAGGAAACCGCCGACATCATCCATCGCTCCATCAGCGCCGGGGTATCCTCGGAGGTCTTCGCAGACCTCTCCGAGGCGGCAGCCGATAAGGCCATAAAGAGGTTGATCGCCGACTGGGAGGTCAACAGGGATTTCATCATCCCCCGTCCCGCCCTCAAGGACTCCTTCGACATTCTCGAGAAAGTGTCCAAACACGTATACGGTGAATACGGCGTGCGATGTTACATCGATGAAAAAAGGGGGCAGGTAAGAATGGCAATACGCGAAAAGGGCGGGAAGGAAATGGACTGCCCTCTCTGTATCGTGCAGCGCCTGGCCGGGAATCTTGACGATGACGGCGCGCCCGAGGAGGTGGTTATAGTCGGTGAAGACGAGTTTGCTCCGTTGCGTATCGCCGTGCTGGATGATCACCGTCAACGTGGTTCGGTGCTGTGGACTCGGTCGCTCGGGAAGAAAGCGCGGCCCATCAGCGCCCGGGCGTACCTGGCGGACGTCGACGGCGACGGGGTGTGCGAAATCATTCTTGCGGCCATGTCGAAAATTCATGACGCCGCGAGCGTCACAACCACCCTGTACCGCGCAAATGGGGACGGCTTCAGGGCCGTGTTTTCCGCTGAAACGTACGGGGAGGAAAAACCGAAAGGCCACTTCGACCCGCCGAAGGAGACGCGCTCCCTCATGCGGTTTGAACCGTGCAAGAGCGGACCGCGCACTCTCGTTCTCGATGTCACAGTCAAAACCGGCGCGGGCGGCAATGTACGGACATCCCGGAAGACCTCCACGTACACCTGGAAAGAAGGAGCCTATCACATGTCTGAAACCACGGTCCGGGCGCCGTCAAATCAAACCGGCGAGACCGGCGCCCCCTCCGGCCGAACCGCGGGCAAGGTCGAAATAATAATCGACAAGTCGGACGGGAAACTCCGCGTCTATATCGAGGGCGTGCTGAAGAAGACATACGACGCGAAGTTCGGCTCCGTCGAAGGCGACAAGGAAATCGAGGGCGACAGGAAGACGCCGGAAGGGGAATTCTACGTCTGCGTGAAGAACCCGCACAGCCGTTATCACCTGTCGCTGGGCCTGAGTTACCCCAACGGGGAGGACGCGGCGCGCGGCCTGCGCGACGGGCTCATCACGAAGGAACAGTACGACAGGATAGTCGAGGCGATAAACCGCAAGGCTGTCCCGCCGTGGAAGACGCCGCTGGGCGGCGAGATATTCATACACGGATACTCCGGGCCCGGCAAAACGCGGGGCTGCATCGCGTTAAGCGACAAAAATATCGAAGAACTTTACAAAATCGCGAATATCGGCACAAGGGTAGTGATAAGACCGTGAAACTTTCTCCCCTCTTTGCGCGCAACCTGTTGATTGTCTGCGTCGTTTCGCTGCTCGCCGTCGGCGTGGTCGAGACCTTCAGCGCCAGCGCCATAAGGTGCGAATACAGCATGCAGGACGGCACCGCGCGCCTGCGGCAGCATGTCGTCCAGGTCTGCATCGGCCTCGTGGCCCTGCTCGTGATGACGGCTGTCCCGCCGGAGATGCTCCGGCGGCTGCGCACGCCGATTACGGCGGCCTCGCTGCTGATGCTCCTCATGGTGCTGATACCCGGCATCGGGGTTACACAGAACACCTCGGCGCGAAGGTGGTTCAGCGTCTTCGGGATGAGTTTTCAGCCGTCGGAATTCGCCAAACTCGCCATCCTGATTTTTATCGCGTCCCGGGCGGCCGAGCGCGGGAAGAAACTGAGGCAGTTTCATCCGGGCTTCACGGTGCCCGTCCTGGTCGTCGTTGCGACGGTCTTTCTCGTGCTCATCGAGGTTGACAAGGGCGCCGCGATTTTCATCGGGGTGTTGGGCGTGGTCATGCTTGTCATCGCCGGGGCGCGGCTGCGGTTCTTAATCCCCGTCGGCGCGTGCGTTCTGGCGCTGGGCCTGCTCGCCCTCGGCGGCGCATTGCTCGTCGCGCCCGACCGGACCGGCAGGGAACTGCGGCATGCACGGGACAGGATGGACATAGTCCTGAATAACTTCCGCCCCGAAGAGGACAGGAGAGACCTGCACGGCAAGAACTGGCAACTCGACCAGTCGATGATTGCCCTCACCGAGGGCGGCTGGGCCGGCACCGGCCCGGGCAGGGGCAAGCAGCAGTTGTTCTTCCTGCCGGAAAGCGATTCCGACTTCATTTTCGCCATCATCGGCCAGGAACTCGGTTTTCTTGGTGCGTCGCTCGTCGTGTTGCTTTTCGTCTTCTTTGTTATCAGCGGGCTTGCCGTTGCGGTGGCCGCGCCGGACAAGTTCAGCGCGCTCCTTGTTGTCGGCATCGCCGTCTGGATAGGCCTGCAGGCGTTCATCAACATCGGCGTCGTGACGGGCAGCCTTTTTCAGACGGGCATGGCGCTGCCTTTTATAACGCGCGGCGGCACGGCGATGATATCCTGCCTGGCGGCGGTCGGGGTGATGATCGGCGTTGCGAACCGTTCCATTGCGGCCGCCAGGGCGCCCGCTAAATCAAAAAAGCGACGCCCAAAAAGGCGCGCGAAAAAGGCCGTGCGCCGCAAAAGGCCCGTCGTCGTAAAAGACTTCGCGTAAATCCCCGGCGCGGGGAGCGAGCATTGCGTTCAGTTTTACCTGTACAGACCGGATAATGCTTATCGGGAAAACCCTGACATGAAAGTAGTCTTTGCGGGAGGCGGCACCGGCGGCCATCTCTTCCCCGGCATTGCGCTGGCGGAGGAGATGCTGCGCCGCGTGCCGGACTCATCGATTCTCTTCGCCACCGCCGGGCGGCCCGTCGAGGAGCGGATACTGAAGAACCATCCCTTCAGACGGACCGTCATCGGCGCTCCTCGCAGCCCGTACGGGCCGGCGCAAAAGGCGCTCGCGGTGCCGCGCCTCGGGCTCGCCATCCTGAGGGCACGGCGGCTGCTGCGCGAATTCGACCCGCATCTCGTCGTCGGCCTCGGCGGCTACGCCTCCGTGCCGGTGGTATGGGCCGCGGGTAAGCGCAGGCCGGTCTTTCTCATAGAGCAGAACGCCGTGCCCGGCCGGGCCACGCGGATGATATTCCGGAGAGCCCGCAGGATATTTATCCAGTTCGACCGCACCGCGGAACTGCTGCCGAAGCGGGCGCCGTGCCTGAAAACCGGCACCCCCATCCGAAAAGGTCTCCTGCTGGGCGGGCGCGCGCAGGCCGTGAGGCACTTCCGCCTGTCGCCGCGCAGGAAAACGGTGTTGGTCCTCGGAGGCAGCCAGGGCGCGCGCGGCGTGAACGAAATCATCGCGGAGATACTGCCGCGACTCGCCCGCCGCGCCGGAAGCGTTCAGATCCTCCACCAGACCGGCGATGCGGACTATCGCATCGTCCGAACCATCTACGTCCGCACGGGGATACGCGCTCATGTCGCGCGCATGATCGAACGAATGGACCTGGCTTACGCGCTCGCCGACGTCGTCGTGTGCCGGGCCGGGGCGACCACCATTGCGGAACTCACCGCGCTTGGTTTGCCCTCCGTCCTCGTGCCGTACCCGTATTCGCTCGACGGCGAGCAGCGTGAGAACGCCGCGCAACTCGCGCAGCAGGGCGCGGCCTTCATGGTGGAGCAATCGCAAACGGCGGCGCGGGAGGTGTATGAGCATCTCACGCGCCTGCTCGATGAACCCGGGCCGGCGGAAAAGACCGTCGCGCAGGCGCGGGCGCTGGGCTATCCCGATGCGACGGAAACGGTAGTTTCGGATATTCTCAAAACCATTGGCATGGAAAAGCGCCGTGCGGGTCTTGCCATGTACGAGGGCATATTGGCCCGGTAGGGAGGATGAAAGGTGACTGTCACCTTGCACCCCGTTGCGCGGTGTGTTCGGAAATTCGCGGAGTAAGGATATGCTTCGAGATGCAAAACACGTGCACATGATAGGCATCGGCGGCATCGGCATGAGCGGCATAGCGCGGATACTGCTGTTCGGCGGCTGCGCCGTCAGCGGCTCGGACGTGCGCCTGACGTCGACGGTCCGATACTTGCAGAAACTCGGCGCCGCCGTCCACATCGGGCACGACCCGGCGAACGTGCCGCACGAGGCGCAGGTCGTCGTGCGCTCCGAGGCGGTCAAGGCCGGCAATCCGGAACTGGAGTGCGCCGCCGCCAGGGGGGTGCAGGTCATGCGATACGCGGAGGCGCTGGGCCAATTGATGCGCGCATACCGCGGCGTCGCGGTGGCCGGCACCCACGGCAAGACCACGACCACCGCGATGATTGCCTGGGTCCTCAAGCGTGCGCAACTCCGGCCCAGTTTTGTCGTGGGCGGCAACGTGCCGGCCCTGGGCGGCAGCGCGGGCGTCGGCGAAGGCGATATCTTCGTCGCGGAGGCCTGCGAATACTCTCGCTCGTTCCTCAATCTCACGCCCGAGGTCGCCGTGATAAACAACATCGAGGAGGATCACCTCGATTATTACTCAGGACTCGATGAAATACGCCGGGCCTTCGCCGACTTCGCCGCGCGCGCGACGCCCGATGGAATCATCGTGGTAAACCGCGATGACGCCGACGCCGTGAAGGCCGCCGAGGGGGCAACATGCAGGCGCGTGACGATTGGGTTTTCCAAAGATGCCGACTGGCGCGCCGAGAAGGTGGAGTCATCCTACGGTTTCACTTCGTTCGAGGTCTTTCGCCACGGCAGTTCGCTGGGCAAGTCCTACCTCAAGATGTCGGGCGAGCACAACGTAATGAACGCCCTGGCCGCTGCTGCGGTCGCGGACCACTTCGGCGTGTCCGGAGAAGCGATAATCGCTTCGCTCGCGACATTTCCCGGCGTGAGCCGCAGGTTCGAGGAACTCGGCGACCGCGACGGCGTAACGGTCGTGGACGACTACGCGCATCACCCCACGGCCGTCCGGCTGACCCTGAGGGCCGTTCGGGAGAAATACCCCGGCGGCAGGCGCCTCTGGTGTGTCTTCCAGCCGCACCAGCACAGCCGCACGCGCTTTCTGCTGAATGACTTCGCGCACTCATTCGCGGACGCGGACGTAGTGGTTATCCCCGACATCTTTTTTGTGCGGGACGGCGAGGCGGAGCGCGCCCTCATAACGTCGGAAGACCTGGTCCGCGAGATAGCCGCGCGGGGCGGAGAAGCCCGCTATATCCCCGATTTCCCGGAGATTCTGAAACACCTGGCGCGAAACGTACAGCCCGGTGATATATTGCTGACGATGGGCGCCGGCAACGTCAACGAACTTGCGGAGGCCTTTCTGGCCGCGCGTTCCCGGACGACGACCGCCCTGCAATAGGGGATGGATTGCACAATGATTCTTGCCGAGACTTTTCCGGATATTCTGCGCACGGACGTTCCCCTGGGGCTGATGACTTCTTTCGGGATCGGCGGTGTCGCAAGACGGTTCATTCAACCGCGTACGATTGAGGAACTGGCCGTCGTCGTGGCGCAATTCAATAAGTCCGGAACACGATTCAGGATTCTCGGCGGGGGCACGAACCTTCTCATCAAATCGAGAGAAATCACCGAGCCGGTCGTGTGCCTCGGAAAGTTGCGCGCCCTTTCCCTTGACGGGGAGCGCGTCAGGGTCGAGGCGGGTATGCCGCTGGGCCGCCTGGTGACGCGGTGCGGCCGGGAGGGACTCGCCGGGATAGAGGCGCTGGCAGGCATCCCCGGCACGCTGGGCGGCGCGCTGATGATGAACAGCGGCGGCAGGCACGGCTGGATAGGGGAGGTGGTTTCGGAAGTCACGTGCGTGGATGCCGGTGGGCTGACCACCCTGCCCGCGGAGAAGATTTGCTTCGCTTATCGCGACTCCGGCCTCCGCGGCAGGGTAGTGGCGGCGGCGGAACTCCTGCTGAAGCGGGCCGATGCGGCGGGGATTGCCATGCGACGGGGCGCCGTCCTCGCGGAAAAGAGGCGCAGCCAGCCGCTCACCGCAAAAAGCGCCGGCTGTGTTTTCAGGAACCCCCCCGGTCAGTATGCCGGGCAGTTGATTGAGGCCGCGGGCTTCAAGGGCGCTCGGGTCGGCGGGGCGATGGTATCGCCCCTGCACGCGAACTTCATCATCAACACCGGCGGCGCAACGGCCGACGATGTATTGAGGTTGATTGAGAAGATTCGGGAAAAAATCCTGAAAAACTATAACGTCCTGCTTGAACTGGAAATCGAAATATGGTAAATGACTACAGTTGTGGTAAGAACCTGTTTTACCGGCAAATCCCGCGGACGCAGCGGGTGCGGCCGAAACCAATCGGGGGGTAGGCTTCTTACAGGAGGGGCACATGGAAAAACTTGAAGGCTCAAAACTCATCGAATACCTCAACCGCCGTTTGCATCCCGTCAAGGTCACCGTCAACCTTCTCGCCAGGGAGTTGGAACTCGCCTCGGGCGATTCCGTATCGCTGTCGAAAGAGGACGTCGTCAGCATCATCAGCGCTCTTGATATCTTCATCGAAGATTACGAGAAGATGACAAAGACGCCGGTCGCTCAGAAAGAACGCCGCTTCGTCAACATGACGAAGAAAGCGCCCGGAGTGAATGCCGGCGCAAACGCGCGGTAGGTTTCACCCGCACGGTTTCCGCGGCCGCCCCGCAAGACGGGCGCGGCCACCGCTATCCTTGCGGGTATGGCAGCGGTATCATTCCTTGCGCCTGCGGCGCGGTCCCTCCGGAGGAGGTTTATGCCATGGGTGACGGTCGGAGCATCGCAATTCTGGCCGGAGGGTTTTCCTCCGAAAGGGATGTTTCGCTCAAGTCCGGCGAGGCCGTCGAGCGCGGCCTGAGGCAGGCGGGCTGGCGCACGACCCTCGTCGATGTGCGCGGCCCCGACATACCCGAGATGTCTCTCCCCTTCGACGCATTCTTCATAGCCCTGCACGGCAAGTTCGGCGAAGACGGCGCGCTGCAGGAAATGCT
>QNCA01000043.1 GCA_003644325.1 Planctomycetota bacterium | reverse complement strand
TGCGTGTCAAGGTCGCCATTTTTTTTTGTGTGTCGAGGCAAGGGCGGGGTCAAAATCGCGTCTTCGCCGCAAACCGCATTCGTAACCCGCCAAAAGATGTCCCTCCGGTGGGGGGGAAATTGGTGACAGTCACCAATTTAACTTTGCTAACTCCTACTATTTGAGAGGCTTAAATTAGTGACTGTCACCAATTTTAAATCGATATTCACCGCCCATACCGGTGGCCCGTAGGGGCCGCGAGGGGGCTGGCAACAGTCGCGGCGTGGTAGGGGGTATCGTGTCGTTGGCACGTGGAGGGAGGACGGTTTTTTGTCAGCCGGGGTTAGTAGAGCCGGCCACGGGCGTTGGCCGGGCGAGTATGCCGCGCAACTTCTCTATCAGGTCGGCGGCGCGAAAGGGTTTTTCCAACATAAAGACCCCCTGCCGTTCATACGCCTTTTCCTCTTCGACGTTGACCGGCCCGTCGCGGAGGATGATTATCTTGAGACCGGTTTTCTCGCGTATCTTCGCAATGAGTTGGACGATCCCGGCGAAATCGGAAGAGATATCGTCCTGGTCAAGCAGGATGATGTCCGGCCGGGCGCCTTCCGGGATCTCAACATTTCCCTTATTGAGCAGGCCGTAGAACGTATCAAAGCCGGCCGAAGAGAGTATAATCCTCGTGGTCGAGACCACCGGCTGCCGGCGGCAAACGATCATCACGCTCATAACTTCGCCCTTGTCGACCAGGGCGATGTCGCCGAGGTCGCTGCTGCAGGCCACACCCAGGAATTCCTTGGCGTGCTGGATTTCCTCTTCAAACAACAGGAAGACCCTGCGTCCCTGCTCTTCTTCCAGTCCCAGGAGGGACCAGACGTGTGGGTCAACCGCAGGGAGGTAGGCGCGGGCGTCGCAGGCATC
This sequence comes from Planctomycetota bacterium, assembly GCA_003644325.1. GTDB lineage: Bacteria > Planctomycetota > B129-G9 > B129-G9 > B129-G9 > B129-G9. Next base: position 7,567 of record QNCA01000043.1, on the reverse strand, counting down.
TCCGTGCATCTTGGAGAATATGTCCGCCAGGTAGACCGCGCCGACGAGCCGCCCCGCCGCCGTATGAAGGCGGCGCTCGTATCTCAGCGGCGCATGGTGGTAGCGCGCGGCCTTCTGGTAGAGTCCGGGCAGGTGCCACTTCTTCAGCAGCATCTCACCGGCCAGCGTGTGGTCCGTGCGGAGCACATCCCGCTCCACTTTCAACTCGTCGCCCTCACCCGCACGAAGACGGCTGACGACGGCGGCGTATTCGTCGGGCAGGTATTCATCGAAGAACAGTTTGCCGATATCGTGCATCAGCCCGGCGATGAAAGTTTCCTCGGGGTTGGGGTAATCCACCAGGTCCGAAAGAATCCTGGCGGCAGCCGCCGTCCCCAGGCTGTGCTGCCAGAACCGCCGCCTGTCGAGCACGTGTGACTCGCCGGCGTCCATGGTCCGGGCTACCGTGATTCCGATGACCAGGTTGACGATGGTCTCGAACCCGAGCAGTACCACGCTCTCCGTGACGGTCGTCACCTTCCTGGCAAATCCGTAGAAGGGAGAATTTACCACCCTCAGCACCCTGGCCGTAAGGGCGGTGTCGTCCGAGACGACGGCGGCCAGGTCCGCGGCGTTGGAATTGGGGCTCTCCGCCACCCGCAGCACGCTGCTTACCACCACCGGCAGCGGCGGCACGGTATCTATCGTGCTTATCAGCCTGTTTACCTCGCCGCTCTTCATCCGATATCTCCCGGAGCGCTCCCTCCCCCGCACATCACATAATCGGCGCAATCTTAAAAAATGTTTAAGGCTTGCGCAACATGTATGCCTCCTATATAATAACGTCGCGCGCTTTGACCGGAAGCCCCGCTTCGCGGGGTGGTTCTTGACAACCTTTTTTAACAAACAGGGACCTTGATCGGCTGTCCCGAGCGAAGCAAGGGAGAAATGAAATCACGAATGGACGCTAATTGATTTCAAAATAAACAGGGACTTGGATCGAAGATTCACGATTCAAGATTCAAAAAATCCCTTGTCCCTTGCCCTTTACCCTTGCCCCTTGCTTCTGACTTCTGACTGCTGATGAATTTGCGGTTCCAGAAGTAAAAAGCGGCGGAGCGCCATACGGGAGCAATCTCACAATGTCAAACAAAACCGTGAGCGACACTGCAAGCAGCTTCACGGCCGAGATAGAGGGGCGGGGGCGTCTCCGCCTTGCCGACTGTTACCAGTGCGGCAAGTGCTCGGCCGGATGCCCGATGGTCGATTACATGGACTACCTGCCCCACCAGATAGTCAGGATGTGCCAGATGGGCGAGGATTCCCTCAGGGAGAAAGTGCTGGGTTCGCGGACTATCTGGCTGTGCGTCTCGTGCGAGACATGCTCCACGCGCTGCCCCAAGGACTTCGACATAGCGCACCTGATGGACGTCCTGCGGGAGATGTCGCTCGAAGCGGGCTTGCAGCACGCCGATGCTTCCAACATCATCGCCTTTCACAAGACCTTCAAGAACGGCGTGGAGAAGACCGGCCGCCTGAACGAATTTCCGCTGGCCATCGGCTACAAGTTACGCTCGATGGACCTGTTCTCGGACGTCACCAAGTTCCCGAAAATGGTAACCGCGCGCAAACTCCGTTTCCTGCCGCACAAAATCAAGGGCAGGGATAAGGTCAAGAAGATATTTGCGAAGTGCGAGGCGCGCATCAGGGCGAAAAAGCGAGGCAAAAAATGACGAAACTCGGCTATTACCCCGGCTGCTCGCTGGAAGGGACCGCCTCCGACTACGGCATCTCCGTCCGCAGGATGGCCCGGGCGCTCGGCTGGGAACTGCAGGAGATCGAAGACTGGAACTGCTGCGGAGCCACCGCCGCGCACCAGACCAACCACCTGCTCGCCCTCAGCCTGCCGGCGCGCGACCTGGCCCTGGCCGAAGAACAGGGCATCACGGAACTCCTCGTGCCGTGCGCCGCGTGTTTCAGCAGACTCGTCCACGCAAACAAGGCGATGCAACAGGACCCGGAGACCGCAAGGGAGATTAACGACATCATCGAGATGAATTACCGGGGCACGGTGAGCGTGCTCAACCTGATTGAGGCGCTCCAGAAATACGCCATGCCGGATATCGCCGGCAAAGTCCAGAGGAATCTGTCGGGACTGAAGGTTGCCTGTTATTACGGCTGCCTGTTGCTGCGACCGCCGAAATACACGGAGTTTGATGACGCGGAGCAGCCCTCCTCCATGGAAGACATTGTACGCGCCCTGGGAGCGGAGCCGCTGGACTGGCCCTTCAAGACGGAGTGCTGCGGCGCGGGGCTGTCCATGAGCAACACCGGCGCCGTGGTAGATTTGACGCACAAGATTCTCGAAAACGCCCGGCACCACGGCGCACGGGTAATCGCCGTCGCATGCCCCATGTGCCACTCGAATCTCGACATGCGGCAACTCGACGTAAGCCGGCGCTACGGGAAATACAATATCCCCATACTGTTTCTCAGCCAACTGGTCGGACTGGCCCTGGGGGTCTCTGAAAAGGAACTCGGCCTGAAGAAGCATTTTGTGAAAGCAACTTCAATAATACGGTGACGCCGTGACATTGCGGCGGAATTAATGCCACCATACGGCAAAGGTCAAATATGGCGCGAATAGGTGTTTTTGTATGTCATTGCGGTGAGAACATCGCGCGGACCGTGGACTGCGCCCGCGTCGCAGAGACCGCGGCGAAGTTTCCCGGTGTCGCGCATGCGGTCGATTACACCTACATGTGCTCCGACCCGGGCCAGAACCTCATCAAAGAAGCCATCAGAGAAAAGAGACTGACCGGCGTGGTCGTCGCGGCGTGCTCGCCCAGGATGCACGAGCCGACCTTCCGCAGGGCCGCCGCGGAAGCCGGTCTGAACCCCTTCCTCTGCGAAATGGCCAACATCCGCGAGCACGTCTCCTGGGTGCACGAGGACCGCGAAGTCGCCACGGCAAAGGCCATCGACCACGTGCGCATCATGGTCGAAAAGGTCCGCCACAACGAACCTCTTTACCCCATCAGGGTCCCCATCACGAAGAAGGCACTCGTAATAGGCGGCGGCATTGCCGGCATCCAGGCGGCGCTCGATATCGCCAACGGCGGCCAGGAGGTCATACTCGTCGAAAAAGAGCCGTCCATCGGCGGCCACATGGCGCAACTCAGCGAGACCTTCCCCACCCTCGACTGCTCGCAGTGCATCCTCACACCGAGGATGGTAGAGGTCGCCTCGCATCCGAACATCACCCTCTACACATATTCGGAGATCGAGGAGGTCGAGGGCTTTATCGGGAACTTCGAGGTGAAAATCCGCAAGAAGGCCCGCTCCGTTGACCTGAATAAGTGCACCGGCTGCGGGCTGTGCATGGAAAAGTGCCCGATGAAGAAGATACCCAGCGAGTTCGAATGCGGACTCGGCGCCCGCACAGCCATCTATCGGCCCTTCCCGCAGGCCGTGCCCGCCAAGCCGGTCATCGACCGCGAGCACTGCCTTATGTTCACCAGGGGCAAGTGCGGAACCTGCGCGAAGGTCTGCCCCACCGGAGCGATAAATTACGAAGACCAGGACGAGATAGTTACCGAGAAAGTCGGCGCCATCGTCGTCGCCACGGGCTATCGTGTCATGGACGCGGACCTGTACGGCGAATACGGCTACGGCAAATACCCCGACGTGATTACAGGCATGCAGTTCGAGCGGCTGCTCAGCGCTTCCGGCCCGACTACAGGCGAGGTACGGCGCCCATCCGACGGCAAGATTCCCAAAAAGGTCGTGTTCGTCCAGTGCGTCGGCTCGCGCGACAACGCCCGCGGCGTTCCCTACTGTTCCAAAATATGCTGCATGTACACCGCCAAGCATGCCATGCTCTACAAGCACAAGGTCCACGACGGCCAGGCATACGTCTTCTACATGGACATCCGCGCCGGGGGCAAGAACTACGACGAATTCGTCCGCCGCGCCATCGAGGAGGACGACGCGATGTATTATCGCGGGCGCGTATCCAAGATATACGAGGAAAACGGGAAACTCATCGTCAAGGGCGTTGACACGCTCAGCGGACTGACCATCCAGGTGAACGCCGACATGGTGGTCCTTGCCACGGCCGTCCTGTCCCAGGAAGACGCCGAGCCCCTGGCACAGAAACTCAGCATCTCCTACGATGAGTACGACTTCCTCACCGAGGCGCACCCGAAACTCCGCCCCGTGGAGACCAACACGGCGGGCATATTCCTGGCCGGCGCGTGCCAGGCGCCCAAGGACATCCCCGACACGGTCGCCCAGGCCGGCGGGGCCGCCTCAAAAGTGCTCGGGCTTTTCTCCTCGGACGAACTGGAGCGCGAGCCTGTCATCGCCCGCGTCAACGAAGAGACGTGCGTCGCATGCTGGCGCTGTTACAACGCGTGCCCCTACGGCGCAATCGAAAAGAAGGAAATCAAGGACAGGCAGGGCCGCGCCGTCCGCTGGGTGGCGCACGTCAACGAGAGCGTGTGCGCGGGCTGTGGCCTGTGCAACGCCATCTGCCCGTCAAACAGCGTGGAGCTGGACGGCTTCGACGACGAGCAACTATACGCCGAAATCGGCGCGCTCTCCAATGAGTGACGCGCCGGGTCGGACCCATTTACGGAGAATGGCCTGAGGTTGCAGGCCATTCTCGTAGAATGCGGTCCGACCCAAGCAGGCTGCGGGATAAGTATGAAGAGATGCTAGATATTAGATGCTAGATGCGGGATGTATGCCTTGCGGTGACAGTTACTAATTACTCAAGTTGACTGAGTTTTTGTTAACCTCGGTGACTGTCACAATTACGGAACCTTGCGAGCTGTGCGAGCGAGGTTCGTAGATTGCTGACTGTCACCCGGGTTTACGGTGACAGTCACCATCTACGAGCTGCCCCCCGACTGTGTCGGGGTCTGCGCTCCGCCCGTTCCGGGTCCTCGCCCTGAGGACCCGTCAGGGTCCGAACGGGTAATGGTGACAGTCACCGTAGCAAAACCCGGTCAACTTAAATAATTTATCACCATCGGAAAACATGGAAACCGACTTCGAACCCAAGATAATCGCCTTCGTGTGCAACTGGTGCACGTACGCCGGGGCCGATTTGGCCGGAACCAGCAGGCTCAAGTACGCCGGCAACGTCCGCGTCATCAAGGTGCCGTGCACCGGGCGTATCGACTTCATGTTCCTGGTGCGGGCCTTCGAGCAGGGCGCGGACGCAGTGCTCGTAAGCGGCTGCCATCCCGGCGACTGCCACTACAACGAGGGCAACTATTACGCGCGGCGCAGGTGGACCATCTTCCGCAAGCTGCTCCACTTCCTCGGCATCGAGGAGGACCGCCTGCACTTCGCATGGGTCAGCGCCGCCGAGGGACAAAAGTGGGCGGACCTCGTCAACGAAGTCACCGCGCGCGTTCGCGAACTCGGCCCGTTCACCGGCTACAGGCAACTGATGGAGAAAAGCCGTCTCACCCAATCGGCCGAAGTCCAACCGCTGGAACGAAAATAATGATCGAGCAACTGAGAGCAAAAGCCAAAGAAATCCTGGAAAAAGGCGACGCCTCCGTCATCATCGGCTATGGCCGCGGTTCGCGCGAAGACGTGGCCACGCCCGTGTTCATCACCGATTCCGCGCGCATCGACGAGATGGTCTTCAATCCGCACTGTTATAACAACCTGATGACGTTCGTGACGCGCGACGACCACAAGCGCCTGGGCACGCCCGCCGTGGTGGCAAAGGAATGCGACATGAAGGCCGCAATAGTGCTGGCGCAGGAGGACCAGGTAAAAGAGGACGGAATGCTGCTGCTGAGCGTCTCGTGCGAGGAGATGGGCCGCGCGGACGCCGCGTGCAGATTTAACGGCGTAATGACCATCCCGCAGGCCGAGGAATGGCTGAAGCAAAATTACCTGCCCGCCGAACTGACGCCGGAAAAACTGGCGCGCGTCGAGGAAATCGAAAAGATGCCCGCGCAGGAGCGCTGGGCGTTCTGGTCGAAGGAGTTCGAGCGGTGCATCAGGTGCTATGCGTGCAGGCAGGCGTGCCCGATGTGCTACTGCCGCCAGTGCATCGTCGAGAAGAACCAGCCGCAGTGGCTCTCAACCAGCGCCCACCCCGCCGGCAACATGGCCTGGAACATAGTGAGGGCGTTCCACCTGGCAGGGCGCTGCGTTGACTGCGGGGAATGCGAGCGCGCATGCCCGATGGACATTCCGCTGGTTTCGCTTAACAGGGCGATACAGAAGGAAGTCAAGAGCGCGTTTGATTACGTCTCGGGTTACGACCACGCGGGCAAACCCGTGATGGCGACCTTCAGAAAAGACGACGAGGAAGATTTCATAAAGTAGCATGAAAGGTGACTGTCACCATTACCCGTTCGGACCCTGACGGGTCCTCAGGGCGAGGACCCGGAACGGGCGGAGCGCAGACCCCGACTTGTCGGGGGCCGGCTCGTAGATGGTGACTGTCACCTTTCCGACGGAAGTCGTAGAATGCCCGCCCCCCGATGTATCGGGGGCTTTACGGCCGGGGTGGTCTGACCCAAGCAGACCATATTGGGAAAAGAAAGCGCTTGATTAACTTCTTGCAGAAATACTGGTGGGTCATCGTGCTGATTGCGCTGGCAGGTTGGAGCGCGGCGCTGGCGTACTTCACCATCCGGCCGCCCGAGACCGCGATGGAGCGGGAGATTCGCCTCCGCGCGAGTTTCCTGGAACCCAGGCAGGCCGCCGACTTGGACGAGGCGGCGGAACTTCTGCGCACGGTGAGCGAGCACCTTCGGCAACTGCCGCGCGACCAGATGGAGTATCTCTATATCAGGCATCTGCTGGCGGACATCAAGAAGTGGAAGTCGCCGGCGTTCAGGAAGGCCCTGCTGGAACAGTTGCGCAAGGCCCGGAAGGAGGCCGCCTTCGAGGATGTCGAGGAGAACTGGATTCAGCGGACGATGACCATACTCTGTCTAAGCCAGGACGACCGCCCCGGGGACCTCGCTGAGGCGGCGGAACTGCTCGAGAAGCGGCGCAAGGAAATAGAACGCGAAAACGATATGGGCTTTAACAATACCCTTGACGACCTCATTGACGACCTAAAACACCGCGAAACCCAGAACAAACGCGACCTCATGAAGCGGGCCAACGAGTTCCTGGCGGGCGAAGTTGTCGATATGGCGCGGGAGCGGCTCATGCTTGCAGGCACGCCTGCTCTGCCGTACCTCGTCACGCTGCTGGAGCAGGATGCAAACGAAAACAAGCGGAAACATCTGTATGACGTTGTTCTTTACATCATTGCCTGCACTCGCGCGCAATCACCGACGTCGCAGGACATCGAGCAAATCACGAAAGAACTGCACAAGGAATACGGTGAGGAACCGGGCGCCGCAGCGATAGCGAAATTAAAGGACTGGCTCGACAGCCCCGGCAACAGGGAACTGCTGGGCAGATAGTTACGAAAGGGGACTGACTTTTTCTGGATGATGGTGGGTGCTTGATTATAATCTGCTGTTTCACAACACCTTACGGTGACAGTCACCAATCTACGATCCGTTCCGACAAGGGCGGAACGGCTCCGTAATTGGTG
>QNCA01000042.1 GCA_003644325.1 Planctomycetota bacterium | reverse complement strand
TCTGCTGTTTCACAACACCTTACGGTGACAGTCACCAATCTACGATCCGTTCCGACAAAGTCGGAACGGCTCCGTAATTGGTGACAGTCACCGAGGTTAACAAAAACTCAGTCAACTTGAGTAAAGAAACATCTCGCCACCCCTTGACATGCTCCGCTTCATAGGAGGGGTTTGACCCCTTTAGGTTTCGTTTCGCCGGACGCGATCTGCTTTACGAGTTCTGTGATGCGCGTGTTCGCCGGCGCGGGCACGCCGCATTCCTCGCCCCGTCTGGAAATGAGGCCGTTGAGGAAGTCGATTTCGGTCTTGCCTTTGCCTTTTCTGATGTCCTGCCACATTGAAGACATTCCGCCGGTCTCGCTCGCGGCGATTTTTCGGAAGGGACGGGCCAGGAACGCCGGCACGCGCGATGCCTTTACCAGGCGGCGCACGTCGTAGCCCGGCAGGCTCAGCGCCGGTATGCCCAGTTTTTTCATGACGGCCGCGCACTCCCTGAAGAGGCGGCGATTCAATGCGAACAGCCGCTTGTTTGCGAGTATCTCTTCTGCGGGCAGGCTTGTAACCGCGCTGAGCGCGTTGAAAGAGGCGTTGAGGAGAAGTTTCGACCATTTCACGGCGTCAACGCTGTCATGTACGCGGACTATCATGCCGGTGTCGTGCAGGACGTTTCGCAACTCCTCCGTCTCCTCCGGCGTCATCCGCGTATGCGAGGCCAGCAGTATGCCGCCGCGGTCGTTACTCTGCATGCACGCGCCCGGCTCCGGCACGCTGAAGTACCCCAGGATTACCCCGCCGGCTATCTTGCTCTTGTCGAGAACCTTTGCGAGTATGTCCTCGTTGGTCACCCCGTTTTGCAGGCTCAGCGCCACGGTCTCCGGCCCGCACGCGGGCGCGATTTCCTCCGCCAGCGCCGCCGTGTCGTACGACTTCACGCAGACGATAACGATGTCTTGGACTCCCAGTCCCTCCATGTCCGTTACCGCCTTGATGTTCCTGACCGTTCTCTTGCTCGTGCACAGTCCCATCACAAGGCCGCGGCGGTTTATCGGTTCGGCCTGCTTTTCGCGTCCGAGCAGCGTTACATCGTGGCCGGCCATGGCCAGCCGGCCGCCGACTACGCAGCCCACGCCGCCCGCTCCCGCGATGAGTATCCTGCGGGGCGTTACGGGCGCTTTCCACCCGTCCTGGAACCACGAGTCGAGAGCCCGCGTCAGTTCTTCCGGTCTCTCGAACAGCAGGCAGTGAGCCGCCCCCGGATATTCCGTGATTTCCATTTTGCGCGAGTGGAAGCGTTCGGCCATTGCGCGTACGCCGTCGTTGTCGATGACCTCGTCGCCGCCGGCAAGAAATATCTTCACGGGCAGGCGCAGGCCGTCGGCGTTCTCCCCGAGGTATCGGTCCATGAGGAAACTGCTGAAGTAGAAGCGCGCCGTGGCCCGTGTCAGGCGGAGGGGGTCATGTGCGATGAACTCCAGGGCGTCAGGGTCCCGCGTGAACATTTCGGTCTTGATGGGTGTGGGGTAGCGCGGGTTACGCCTCGTCATCAATGCAAGCGCGATGCGGAATTTGGTGAAAGCGCCCGGGTCCGCCCTCGCTTCCAGCCCGGGAGCGATGAGCGTCAGCGAGTCGATGAGGAATTGTCGCCGAATGGCGAAATACAGCGCGAACTTCCCGCCCCACGAGTGGCCGACCAAGTGAATGTGCTTATGCCTCTCGCGGATGAGGTCGATGAAGTTCGCCAGATCATCGACGAGCAACTGGTAGCGCCCGCAGTCGCCGCTTGCCTCCGTGTTCAGGCCCGCGCCGCGCCTGTCGAGCAGGTACAGCGCCATGCCGCCGGAGGCGAGCGTCGCCGCAATGTCGCAAAACCACTCCCCGTGGCTCTCTATGCCGTGCAAATAGACGACCGCGTTCTCGGCGTTCTCGTCTCCGAAGAAGCGATACTTCAGCCGTGCATCCTTCGCGCCGGCGTATTCCCGAATTTCTCCCTTGTTTTCAAGCATGTCGCATTTTCCCTGAGACGATTACCCGGTCAGTAATTATACAAGGTGATTTTATACATGTCACGGGGAAAGGGAACGGGGGGACATCTGATGCCTGCATCCATTCCGGCAGAAAGCGGTTATAAGGGAAGGACGGACTTTGCCGGCAAAGTCCGTCCTTGAATCTTCTGGCGGGGCCGACGGGACTCGAACCCGCAACCCTCGGATCGACAGTCCGATACTCTAACCAAGTTGAGCTACGACCCCAGAAAGATGTCGGATACCGGATTTCGGATGTCGGAAAGAAAGGGTCCGGTGTCTGATATCCCCGGCCGTAAAGACCGAGCCTTTACGGCTCGGGCGGGCCGGCGTCTGGTATCCAATTGGGCGATGCTGGACTCGAACCAGCGACCTCTTGCTTGTAAGGCAAGCGCTCTAGCCGGCTGAGCTAATCGCCCGAACGGGCAGTATAATAGCAATTCGGAATCAAAAGTCAACACTTTTGTAAGGCCGCCTGGGAAGGACCCCGGGATTTCGCTCCCTGAAAATTCACTGAACGTCAAGTTGCCAGGTGATATTCTGTTGCGGAAGGAGGGGCGCTCGCGCCACCTACTCCCAAACTTTACGCGCCCCCTCCAAGAGGGAATTGTTAAAAACTCAAGTTGACTGACTTTTTCTGGATGATCACCTTACGGTGACAGTCACCAATCTACGATCCGTTCCGACAAGGTCGGAACGGCTCCGTAATTGGTGACAGTCATCGAGGTTAGAAAAAGTCAGTCAACTTGAGTAAAAAGGATGTTGAAAAGGGGCGTTGATGAAATATAATCACTCTTCGCGCATTTTGCGATGGTCTGCGCGGGAGCGCGACTCTTACAAGTGAGGATCTTCTGATGATTGATTGGCATAGCGAGCGATTCAAGAAGGTTGCAATCTGGATTATGGCGGGTCTGCTGGTGCTGTTTCTGGTGGGGTCGTGGCAGTTGCGGCAGATAATCCCGGGCCTGCGGCCCCGGCAGGGCCCGGATGTGGAGGTGACGGTGCTGGGCAGGAAGGCGGACCTTCGGGAGTATTTTTCCTTCCGGGAGAGGTGGAAATGGGTCATCGAAGGGGAAAGCGAATATTGGAAGCGCGTGAGCAGGTACCGCATGTACATGCAAAAAGAGGAGAACCCCGAGGAGCGCGGGATGGCCGAGGGGTATGCCCGCTATTTTAACTTCAGGTTTCCCTACATGCCCATAAAGGACTTCCTGTACACGGAAGATCACCGGGTGACGTCCATGAGGTTGAGCAGACTGCTTGATAAGTACCTGGACAATTTCTACGCCCGTTACAAGGAAGCGGAGAAGATGGGGATACAGGTTTCGGAAAGGCGCATCGACGAGTCGGTGAAGACCAACTTCTTGTTCCAATATAAGGACGAAGCCACCGAGCGATGGTCTTTCAATGAACAGGAATATGCCACGCAGTTGAGGAACTGGGGTCTTACTGAGAGCGCCTACCGGCGGTTTCTGCTCGAGCAACTCATGATAGAAGAGATGGAGAGGATGTATCTCGGTCTGACTTTTCTGGGCAACACCCCGGTAAGCCCGATTGAGATGGCGGAGAATCTGGCCAGGAGGTCCGAGCAGCGGCGCGTGCGGTATGTGAAGGCCACCCTGTCGAGTTTCATGGCGGACGCCCGCGTCAACGTCGATGAACAGATAAAAAGCAAGCTGCTCAAGATCGACGACGAGGACCTCAAAGCGTTCTACGAAGACCCCGACAACCGCCACATTTACGCCACACCCCGCAAGGTCAGGGGCGACTGTCTGTACGTGAGCATGAGCAAACTCACCGAGGGGATGGATATAAACCGCAGCGAGGTAGAGAAAGAGATACGCAAGGACGCGGAGGAGAATCTGAAGCCTTCCCATTACAGGGACTTCTACGAGAAGAACAGGGACCGTCTTTACCGTCGCACCGCCGAGGCGAAGCCGCCCGCCGCCGAGCCGGCCCCGCAAGGCGCCCGTCCCCCCGTTCCGCCCGACGGACCGCCCGCACGGCCCGAAAGCGCGCCCCGAAACAAGGCGGACTACATACCCTACTATGAAATCCCGGACAGGGTAAGGGAAGACCTCATCCGCCAGAGGACCGACGAGACTTTCAACAAGAGGCGGAACGAGGAAATCCGCAAGCGGCTTGACAACATCTACAGGGAACTGGAGGACCACGTGAAGGCGTTTCACAGGGTGGATACGCGCGCGGTTGCAAGAGAAACCCTCCGCGATGTCTCAATGGGCAATTTACTGGAGAAACTGACCGCCTTCCTGAAGTTGACGACGGCGGATGCCCGCCGGCGGGAAGGCGTGGCCGACCTGAAGGCCTTCGCCGACCGGCACGACTGCGTGGAGTATCTGCCCGAGGGCGATTTCTTCTCGAACGAGGATGCTGCGGCGGTGCCGAGAATCGGCGGCGGAGACCTGGCCAAACTCGCAACGGATTACGACCCCGAAGACCCCGGGAAGGGACGGTACGTGGATATCGACGGCTTTGCGTCCTTCTCGGAAGAGGCCGAGACGAGACCGGAGGAGCGTCGCGTGTTCAAGGGAGCGCTGTCGGGCATTCTCAAACCCGACGAAGGCGATGACAGGTTCATATTCAGGCTGCTGGACGTGCAGGAGAGGGAACTGCCGGATTTCGACAAACTGGCCGAAACCAACCCCGCCCTGAGAGAACGGGTGCGCGAAGATTATATTGACGGCCTCGTCAAAAAGGAGGCTTACAGGCTCCTCCGCGACCACCGGGAATTGCTGGAAACGATTATCAAGAAAGAGACAGAGGAAGAATTTGATTTCGAATTCGAGGCAAAGATGCTGGCCAGGAACAGGGAAAAATACCGAGCCGGCCTCGACCGGCAAAACGGCGAGGTTTCGAGCGGGGAAGGCGAAGATGAAAACTTCGGGATTAAGCAGACCGAATACTTCTTCAGGAATTCGCGCGAGATTGAAGGAATCGACGACGCGGACGTGGAGGATTTTATAGCGGCCGCGTTTGACCTCGACCCTCGGGCGGGCAAACCGGCCATTGTCCGCGAACTCCCGGAAAAACCCGGAAAGATCGACGAAGAGAAGGATTTCTTCTACATCATTATGCTGGTCGAGGAGAAAGACAAACCGATACGCCATCCCAGTCGCGAGCGTTACAACCGCCACCTTCCGATGCTCGTTTACGAAGCAATGACGAAGTATCCCGAGGCGGAATACGAGGAACTGGACGATACCGAAAAGATGATGCTGAAATTGAACACCACGCCACACGTTCAGGACCAGCTGAAGAAGCGCTTCGACGCTGTCGCCGGAACGTTCAAAAAGGTGTCCAGGGAAACGGAGGAAGAAGACAGGAGATAGTCGGCGATGGTCCGACGGGGGCATGCACGAATCCTGGGTGGCTGCTTGGCGCGGTGACAGTCACCATCTACGATCCGCCCCCGACGCTTCGGGGACGGCTCCGTAGCTGGTGACAGTCACCGAGGTTAACAAAAAGTCAGCCAACTTGAGAACTGTATTGATTAATCTCTCATTATCTTGTTCCCTTTGCGTGCTTTGCGTCTTCGCGGTGAATTTCGTGTTGAGAAATGCGGGTTAATCGGACTTGTATCGGATATTGTCTATTGTCTCCATCCCTTCGGTTTCCCTCGTGATGCTCGGGACAGGCGGGATAAACGGTTCAGTCCGTTCCAAGTCCCTGTTTAATCAGATTGCAGATGCCGGCCCGCCCGAGCCCGTACAGCCAGAGATGCGGATAAATGTCTAATGTTCCATCCCGCATCCCCAATCACTAATCCCGAAATCCTGTCACTGTCCCGCGGTATGCTCCGTTCAGAGGGGAGGGCGAATCCAGAGCGCCGGAGATGGCTTCGGAGTCGCACCCGGGGCGCACAGGTATACCCCGAGCGCACGAAAGGGAGTCATGGCGATGGTACAAGAGGTCGGGTGGAGGGAAGGCTGAGTGCCGCTTGTAACTCCGGCTGAACGCAGGGTTATGCCCTCCCCCTTTGAAATTTCCGGTTAAATTCGCGTTTTGCTTTTTCCGCTTGAAGGTTGAAGTTCGGTATAGTACGAGGTGCGGGCTATGGGAATTGTGTTAATCGCGAAGCGTTCGGCCTGGTCGCTGCTTCGACGGAAGATCAGGGGGGATGAGGTCCCGCGCGCAACGTTCCGAAGAATCGAGTCCATGGAATACCCAACTACCGGAACCGTGGGCAATGTGAGCCGCGCGCGCGGGACCGACTCCCCCGTCCTGTGCGACCGGGCCGCCGTAAGCGCCGCCATGGCGATGGCGGAGCGCCCGGGCATGGGGCCGTTCGGCGTATTTTGCGATTTCGCGCCGACCATGCCGCCGGACGAAGATCAGGCAACAGACGCCGTTAGACGCCGCAACGTCGAAGCGCTGAAGGCGCGCGGGCGGGCACGCGTCGTCGGCGCCTCGTGTCCCCAAACTTCACGCACATCTCCCCGGTAAAAATTTCCCCCCTCCGGCGCTTGACTTATACAGGCAATATAAATATAATGCGGTACTGCACACAGGGGAGAAGTTCGCACACCTTTGCCCGCATGAGGCTGTCAAACGGATACTCCACGCGATGGTCGACGAACGTAAACTCATCGGCAGGATACTGATTGACGAGGGCGTCCTGACCGAGGAACAACTGAAGAAAGCGGTTGCTCATCAACAAAACGACGGTGGACCGCTGGGTCAGGTCCTGATTGAATTGGGCTACGCCACCGAAGAACAGGTCACTCGAGCCCTTGCGAAGCAATTCGACCTTCCTTACGTGGACCTCAACGACATTGAAATTCCGGAGGATGTTTTGCGCGTCGTTCCCTTCGGAGTGGCCAAGGAATACAATGTAATCCCGATAGCGCAGAACAACGGTCGGCTGACGGTGGCGATGAGCAAGCCGAACGACGTGTTCGCGCTGGACAACCTGCGCTTTATCCTGAACATGGACATCGACTGCGTCCTTGCGACAAGCGGCGATGTGCTGGCGGCCATCGAAAACTACTATCAGACGCACACCAAGGTTCGAATGGAGGACGTCGCCAAGAAGTCGGATGTGTCCGTGCAGGTGAGAGGCGGCAAGGAAGAGGAGGCAGCCGAGGGAGACGACGCGCCGATTATCCGGCTGGTGCACCTGATAATCGCTGAGGCGCTCCGGCAGCGCGCGAGCGACATCCACGTGGAACCGCTGGAGCACAGACTGCGCATCAGGTACCGCATCGACGGCGTATGCTTTGAGGTGGATTCGCAGCCGAAGGTAAACCAGGGTCCCATACTGTCGCGCCTGAAGATCATGGCGGGCGTGGATATTGCGGAAAAGCGCCGCCCGCAGGACGGACGCATCAACCTGAAGTTCGAGGGCAGGGATATAGACATCCGCGTCTCCTGTCTGCCGGCCACGAACGGCGAAAGCATCGTGATGCGCCTGCTGGACAAAGAGAAGGGACTGAAGGAACTGGATGATCTGGGGTTCGACGAAAACGACCTGCAGCGGTTCCAGTCGGTAATCAAGCGTCCGCACGGGATACTGCTGGTAACCGGGCCGACCGGTTCGGGCAAGACGACCACCCTGTACGCGGCGCTGAAGAAACTGAACCGGTCCGACGTGAAGATAATCACGGCGGAAAACCCGGTGGAATATTTGATAGAGGGTATAAACCAGTGCGAGGTCAAGCCGAAGATAGGTTTGACCTTCGCGCGGATATTGCGTTCAATGCTGCGCCAGGCGCCGAACATAATCCTGGTGGGCGAGATACGCGACCACGAGACGGCGGAGACGGCGGTACAGGCGGCGCTGACCGGCCACCTGGTATGCTCCACCCTGCACACAAACGACGCGCCGAGCGCGCTGACCCGGCTTATCGACCTGGGCGTCAAGCCGTTTCTCGTGTCATCATCGGTCCTGGCCGTCCTGGCGCAGAGGCTGGTGCGGGTGCTGTGCGACAATTGCAAGGAACCATACACGCCGACATTGAGCGAACTGAAGGCGGTGGGGATGACGCCGGAGATGATCGAGGGCCGGACGATATTTCGGAAGGGCGGCTGCCCGCGCTGCAAGAACGCCGGCTACATGGGGCGCCTGGGTGTTTACGAATTGATGGAGATGAACACCGAGATCCGGGCGTTGACGTTCAACAAGGCCTCGACCCAGGACATCCGCAAGGCGGCCATACTCAGCGGCATGACCACCCTGCAGGAAGACGGCGTGCGGAAGGTCCTCGCGGGCAAGACATCCATCGAGGAAGTGCTGCGCCTGACCCACGCCCAGGATATAGAGTGGTCCGTGTAAGATGCGATTGGCGGGGGCGCGCCGACGGTTAAGAGATGCCGTGGTGCGCTTTGTCCTATAGGGCGGGGGGTTTTGACCGGACCGACCGGGAGAGAGCGAAGCCGGCGGAGCGGGGATTTCAGACATGATCGAGAAATTGCTGCAACTTGCAATTGACAGGGACGCATCGGACCTGCACCTCAGCGTGGGCAGGGCACCGGTGCTTCGGATAGCGGGCAGGCTGCGTACCGTGAACGCCCCGCCGCTGACGGCCGAGCAGACGCAACAGATGATGACCGAGATAACACCCCAAAAGAGGCAGGAAGAACTGCGGGAGGTCGGCAGCGCCGACTTCAGTTTCGCCTTCAAG
>QNCA01000471.1 GCA_003644325.1 Planctomycetota bacterium | reverse complement strand
CACGAGGGACGGCAATGATTCCAATATGAACGCCTCTTTTCTTGAGAGTCCGAATCATCGACATATCTTCAACAACTATGCCGTTTCTCTTCGTACCGACTTTCTTCGGATCATTTTCAAAAGCCGCGACAATCTCAAAACCATACCTTCTAAGACCTGGGAAGGCCAAAACGGCTCTACCAAGGTTGCCAACACCCACCAAAGCAGCCTTATTGACAACATCGAGCCTCAGAATTTTCTTTATTTCAAGTGTTAAAACCTCGATGTCATAGCCGACACCCCGTTTGCCGAAACCTCCAAAATATGAAAAATCTTTCCTAATCTGCCACGGATTGACGCCTACCAACTCGGCCAAACCCAGGCTGGATACGCTCCTCTTGCCCTGGCCAACCAACCACATTAAGCCCCTAAGATACTTTGGCAGGCGTCGAATTGTCTCGTCCGGCACTTTATGATATCTCATATATTCAATTATACTTTGCACTTGCGTTCACATTCACAAATTACACCTTTATGATACTCCTATTCTCCGTAGGAGTCAATAGATTTTCCGTGCAACCGTTAAAAAATATGTATATATGTAACACTTGTGTATACAAGAAGTTACGTTAGATATCTAAAAAGTTCCAAAGAAAATGATGAGATTTATGGCCCATTCGGCCAACATTTAACAAAGGATTTGATCTCGGCATCATCAGGGAATTCTTTCTTCAGGTCCTTATCCAAAGGATTCACGACGCAGGAACGCAACAATGACGATTTTTGAGTCCTGCTTGCTCTGTTGAAAAGCCCAGGGTTAGGTCATTCCGAGCGGATGCTCTCGGGGCCAAATTCGAGGAATCCATTATGCTGAAATTTCCCGTTCGTTCACCTGCCCCATAGGGACAGGTAAGTAACTTTACTCAAACTGACCGATTTGCAAGCTGTCAGTTACGGATGGGACGCTCGATTTATCGTGTGGAAGTCCGGTATCTTGAGAAATCTTGTTTAAGCGTTGAAAATGGGGGTTTCCTTCTCTGCCCGGCAGCTATCCGAAAATGGTCGAGTGCGAAAATTTTTTGTAGAGTATTCTGGGTCTGTATCCCAATACGGCTTTTTTTCAGATTGTCCGAATCTGATGGCTTTATTTGGAGTTACCTGCTCTCCAAGGTTCAAGCATAAACCACTCAACCTGCAATAATAACTAACCCGGATGAAAGAAAAAGGCACGGTAGTAAATCAGAAGAATCACGACGAATCCATTCGACAAGCTCAGGACGGGTTGGCGGTGGTTTTCAATTTTACTCAACTTGACTGGTTTTTTAAGAGCATATCTTCTTGCAATACTGGTCCATTCTATGTAATGTAAGGGAAAATTGGTCGGAACATAACGTATTTTTTTAGAACTGGATTTTGCCATGGATAAGTCTTTATCTATACCCTTCATGGTAATAAATTCCCGCGAGCGAGATTTTAAGTTCTTGTTCTAAAGTTACTTACCCGCCCCTATGGGGCAGGTGAACGAACGGGAAATTGCAATCGTGAGCACTATACAACCACAATAAAAGCTTGATCTGTCGGAATTGTGCCGGCAGAGTTGGTTGTAGCTAAGGTTGTAATTGCACTAATTATGGCAAATCCTATTATGTCTTTAAAATCTTGTTGTGAAGGACATTAGGGCGATTAGCTCAGCCAGGTAGAGCAGCTGACTCTTAATCAGCGGGTCACAGGTTCGATTCCTGTATCGCCCATTAAGAAATGATGCATCCGGTTAATGGGGAGTTACCTTAGGCGAAGTGGCAGTCCCGTAGGTGTTTTTCTACGCCAACTGCGGTTCCCTGAACAAAAGAATCAGTTCGACAACGGAATCGACGGCCATTTTTTGGAGGATATGGGCTCGGTGGAAATCAACCGTCTTCTGGCTGATGCCCAATTCGTAGGAAATTGTCTTGCTGGATTTGCCGTTGGTCAGCAGGGTCATGATATCTTTCTCTCTCGCGGTAAGAGATGATGTCTTGGTCTCGATATCAGTTTCCCGGATTCTTCGCCTGCGAGCCCGGGCATCTATTTGCAGAGCCTTTTGGACATTATCGAGCAGGTGTTGGTGCCTAAAGGGCTTTTCGACGAAATCTACTACGCCGGCTTTCATTGCCTCAACAGCCATCGGTACATCACCGTGCCCTGTAATAACAATGCAAGGCAGACTGATACCTTGCTCGACAAGCTGATGTTGAAGCTCGATGCCGCTCATTCCAGGCATCCGCATGTCCGCAACCAGGCAACCCGGCTGGGCGGGGTCATACGCAGCCAGAAAATCCTCAGCGGTGTTGAACGTCTGCACATCCAGACCCACATCTTGTATAAGCAAGCTCAATGACCGGCATACGGCTTCATCGTCATCCACGATGTAAACTATCGGCGTTTCCTCGTCCATTGTCGGGTTCCTTTATATAGTGCTCCCAGTTGAGATTTCCCGTTCGCTCTGCCTGCCCCATAGGGGCGGGTAAGTAACTTTAGAACAACAACTTAAAAGCT
>QNCA01000470.1 GCA_003644325.1 Planctomycetota bacterium | reverse complement strand
GGCGATCTGATAGCCCAAATCTGACGGCAAAGATTGCCACGCCACGCTCCCGGCGTGGCTCACAATGACAATTCCTGGGGTAAGCTGGGAGGGGGGAAAACTCGCCTAACGGATGGCAGACAAGCCCCTCCCCTACCGGTGGTTTTTATCCCGAACCTCCAGCCTACAGCCTACCCATGGCGATTCTCACGCTTGTCAACGGGCGACGAAAAACTATAATGCCCCCATGAATCCGACAGCAAAGGAGATAGGCATGTTCAGGTTTCTCCGCGTAATCCTGCTGCTTTTAATTTTCCCGCTGGGCGCATGTCGCGCCGAAAACAGGTTGGAAAAATTGACCATCCTGCGGGCGGGCTATCCGCGGGCGTTCTTCTTCCGCGCCACGGAGGGATTCGCCCGTGCGCGGAGGCTACCCTTCGAGGAATGGAGCGATACCTTTCGACGCTTGAACGGCATCATGGGCAAGGCGCTCGATGAAGAAGTGCCTCACACCTCGACCAACTGCATTCCCTACTTCACCCGTTTCAAACGGATGCATCCGGAGCAGGCGGTTCTGCTGCACTTCAACGGCAACGCTCGCGACCCGCGCTTCGATGCGGGGGAATTTTTTGCAGGTCACTGGCTCTATTACAACGGTTGCCTCATCACGAAAGACCTACCCGCCGAGGAAGGGGAATCCATAATCCATGTGGAGGACACCTCTCTGTTCCGCACGCAGATGGGACGCTACGGCGACAAGAACGAAGACCTCGGCATATGCGCCATCGGCTCAGACGGCAAGCCCGACTGGTCGGTCTCGGAGCAAGTCGAGCTTCTGGATATCAATCACGAACAGCGCACCTTGAGGGTGAAGCGCGGCGCGTTCGGCACCAAGCCGCTGGCTTTCAAAGCCCGCAAGGCATACATCGCCGCGCATGTTACGGAGGGACCTTGGGGCAAGCGCTCGAATCTGCTCTGGTTCTACAACTATTCCACCGCATGCCCGCGCGACTCAAAAGGCAGGACATGCGCCGATGTCCTGGTGGAGGACCTGGCGAAGCGATTCCTGAAGGGCGGCGAGTTAGAATGCTTCGACGGATTGGAGTTCGATGTTTCGCACTTCGGGCGGATGAAGGTGCGTGCCGCAAGGCGCGACTGGGATGTCAACGCCGACGGCAAGCCCGACGGCGGCATCATCGATGGAATCAACACCTACGGCATCGGCGTCTTTCGATTCCACCAAAAACTACGCGAGCGGCTCGGCGACGACTTTCTGATACTCGCCGACGGCGGCAGTCCGAGCAGCCAGCGTTCCTTCGGCATCCTGAACGGTATCGAAAGCGAAGGCTTTCCGACTTTGAAGGACTATCGCCTGGACGAGTGGTCGTCCGGCTTGAACAGGCATTTCTACTGGCGCGACAATGCGCGGAAGCCCGCGCTGAATTATGTAAACCACAAATTCGTGGAACCTGTTCGGGGCATCAAAGGGAAGGTCAGGCGGGTCGAAACGCCCTTCAGCATCTCGCGACTGATATTCGCGGCGTGTATGTTCACCGATTCGGCAATTACATATTCGCTGTCCTGTCCCGCGGAGGAGGGGGAACGGTACGGAATTTATGACGAGCTTCGCATGGGCACTGAAGGAAAAATAAACTACCTCGGCAAGCCCCTCGGTGCACCGATTCGCATGGCGCTGCGCTCGCCCGATTTGCTCAACGGCGCGGGCAGAAAACCCACGCCCGCCTTCCTCAAGAAATTCGAATCGGATGATGCTGAAATTGCGCTCTCACCTTCCCGCCAAGCCGTGAAAATCCGCGGAAAGAACGACTCAAACGCCGAAATGTCGTGGCGACTGGTCGGGATAGAGGTTCCATCGGGCGATGTGTTCGTTCATTTCACCGTCAGAGTCGAACCGATGCGCGGATATCCCTCCGCCATCGCGAGGCTGCTCACGGTCGGCTTGAGGAGGGAAGGCGAACTGATGACTCCGCGCCCGCCGGTCACCGGAATGGCGCTGAGAGGAAAAAAAGAGGAACCCATTAATCCCGAAACACGCGCCATCGTACGCGATTTGAGGGAGATTGAGATTGAGGGCGAAACGCGCCTCGGTTATTTCGTGCATCCGCCCTATGTCGGTGGATGCGGGTATGTCTTCTGGCAGACGGACGCGACGGTACCGGAACGCAAGCCGATTTTGCAATTTTACACGGGACTCAGACGGGCTCGCTCCAAATCGGATGGTATAACCTACCGCGTCGTTCTCATCGCCGACGGAAAGGAGCACGAAATTTTCAGTAATCACCAAGCCAGTTACGGTTGGGAGGCTCACACGGCCAGTTTGAACCCGTGGCGCGGCAAGACAGTAACCCTGAAATTCATCGCCGATTGCGGTTCCGCCGACAATACGATAGCCGATCACGGCGCATGGGCAGAGGTGCTCATCCGCTCCGAGGGCGAGCAGTGGCGCCCCGTCGCTCACAAACCATACATGACATGGGCGGGCGGGAAGGAATTCGACGCTGGATTCTACTGGAGG
>QNCA01000469.1 GCA_003644325.1 Planctomycetota bacterium | reverse complement strand
GCTCGCCTTTCGCGCCTTCCTGATTTCCTCTTTGCCCGCTACACCGGCATTGGAAAAATGCCGATGGAGTGGATACAATGTGAAAGGGGGCAGGTTTATCCCGCCTGCCTGCTTTTATCCGCCCGTGGGGGATGCCTG
Source organism: Planctomycetota bacterium (assembly GCA_003644325.1). Classification (GTDB taxonomy): domain Bacteria; phylum Planctomycetota; class B129-G9; order B129-G9; family B129-G9; genus B129-G9. The sequence continues at coordinate 2,378 of QNCA01000469.1, read as the reverse complement.
CTTGCTTACTACCCGCGGTTGCCGAACTCAAGGGTTGCATGGCGTTCAGAAGCGTAAATATCCTGACAAAGTTAGCGCCGACGATAGTGGCCTTCCTGCGCGACCGGCGCAGGTGGCTGTTTTTCGGCGGGCCTCGAGAGGTGTCCGTCGAGGCGCATCGCCGCCGGGCAGTCAGCCTGCGCAAAAGCATAGAGCAACTCGGACCCACGTTTATCAAGCTCTCGCAGATTCTTTCCACCCGCGGGGACCTGTTGCCGCCCGCCTACATTGAGGAACTGTCAAAACTGCAGGACAGGGTCCCGCCCGACCCGCCGGACGCGATAAAACGCGTAATTGAGGAAGACCTGGGCAAACCGGTCCGCCGGATATTCGAGCGATTTGACGATGAAGCGCTCGCGGCGGCGTCCCTCGGCCAGGTGCACCGCGCGCGCTACAAGGGCGAAGAGGTGGTAGTCAAGGTTCTGCGGCCGGAGGTGCCGAACCTTGTCAGAACCGACCTGCACATTACCCGCCGCATACTCGACACGCTCAACAACTATATTAAGCACTACTTCCTGACCGCGTTCACCAACATCTTCGACGAGTACAGCCGTATCATCATTGAGGAGATGGACTTCTTTCAGGAGGCGAACAACGCGGAGCGCTTCCGCGAAAACCTGAAAGAAGCGCCGCGCATCATCATTCCCGAAGTCTACATGGAACTGTGTACGCCGCGCGTGGCGGTGTCGAAGTATTACGAGGGAATAAAGATAAACGATGTTGAGGCTCTCAAGCGTGCAGGCGTGAATGTGCCGAAGTTGGTCAAGGACCTCATCGAGGTATACGCGCGGATGATACTCATCGACCGCTTCTTCCACGCCGACCCACACCCGGGCAACCTGATTGTGCAACCATCATCGACGCCCGGCGAGGAAAAGATCGTAATGTTTGATTTCGGCATGGTCATACGCATTGACGAAGAGATGAAGGACAAGTTGCTTCGCACGGCGGTGGCATGGGCGCGACGCGACATCGACGAATTGGTGACGTGTCTTTACAACCTGGACATCATCGAGCCCGGGATTAACCCGGCTATCGTCGTGGACGCCGCGCACGAACTGGTGGAAATCATCGACAGGTACAATCTTTCATCCGAGAGACGCATCCAGCAGTACTTCACCGCCGTGCTCGATACGTTCTACAAGTTCCCCATCCGCATGCCGTCCAACCTGGTCTACATCGCGAAGAGCGGGATAATGCTCGAGGGGATAGGCGTATGCCACGACCCGAACTTCGACGGCGCGCGGGCCGCGACGCCCGTCGTCAAGCGCATGCTGAAGACGACGCTGGTAGACCCAACACGCTCGCCGGTCGAATACGCTCTCAAGAAGTTCAAAGAACTCAAGGTGATGGCACACGACATGGAGCGTTTCTTCCACCGCGCCACGCGCGACGAGATCCGCATGCACATCCATCCGGTAGACATGATAGAGATAGAACGCTTCCTGGCGACAACCACCCACAGGATCATGGCATCCATTTTCGTCTTGTCTGCGATGCTGGTCACGGCTATACTCTATTCCGCCACCGGCAGCGGCTGGCTGCTGGGCGGGGGCCTGGGAGGTTCGTTGCTGTTATTCTTGATAATCTATGCGCTCCCCTCGAGACCAAAGCGCTGAATTCGACGCATGGTCTCTTTATCCGATATGTGGATGGTCATAAGAAATGAACGGTGCGAGGCTTGCTAAGGTGACAGTCACCTTGGATCCTTACATCAGAACGGAAACCCGTATGATGGAGGTAGTACAATGAGCGATGAAAAGACACAACATCACGATGAAGGCGGCGAGCGCCACAAAGGCGTGCACGTTGATATCGACCTGGAGAAGGTCAAGCAAGGCGTCCGGAAGGTGCGCGAGGGGATCTTCGACGCAATCGCCACGGTGGTGCCAAAGGGTGTCTCCGAGCACGCCGCCGCGACGAAGAAGGAATTTCTCCTCACCCTGCGCGCATTCATAGACGATGAAATAAAGCGCACCGACGAAAACCTCGCAAAGGTTGAAAAGGCCCGCGAGAAGCGGGAAAAGGACTGAGAGGCAACTTGAAGAGTCGGCGCTCATCGTTATACCGCAGGCCCGGAACCGGCGCGCGTTGTTTTGCGGTGACTGTCGCTAATCCCGACGGGTTGCGCCTTACGGTGACAGTCACCAATCTACTCAAGTTGACTGACTTTTCCTGAGCGATGGCGGGTGCTTGGTTATAATCTACTGTCGCATAACACCTTACGGTGACAGTCACCAATCTACGATCCGTTCCGACAAGGTCGGAACGGCTCCGTAATTGGTGACAGTCACCGAGGTTAACAAAAAGTCAGTCAACTTGAGTAATCTACGAATCTC
>QNCA01000468.1 GCA_003644325.1 Planctomycetota bacterium | reverse complement strand
TACCGAGCGTCAAACAGACGGCGCTGCGAGCGCCCCTTGCCGCGCCGAGCCACCACTCGCCCAGCGCCGCGGCATTCGCGTCGTTCTCCAGAAACACCGGCAGACGCAGTTCATCCTCCAGCATCTTTTTCAGGGGCAGGTTGCGGCAGTCCGGCAGGTTGGGCGGCGTGAGCACGGCGCCGTCCTCGATTCGCAACGGTCCGGGGAAACCTACCCCGACGGCGACGGCCCCGCCGCCCCCGGAGCGCAGTCTTCGCACCGCCGAGGCTATCTGCCCTACGAAGCCTCTCCTGTCGGTAACCGTAGGCTCCCGCAGGCGGGCCGCGATGCGCCCCGCGCTGTCAACCAGCGCGGCGCGGAGATTGGTGCCCCCGATGTCGAATGCGGCGACCCGTGGTTTCTCTTTTCCCATGTCGTATTGTCGTATCCCGTAGAGAGGCGGCCGAGGATATCACGCGCGAATTTACACGGTGACAGTCACCGATATTGCAATCCCTTGCCCCTTGCCCCTTGCCCTTATGCGGTGACAGTCACTATCTCCTCGGAAAGGTGACAGTCACTAATCTACGAATCTCGTTCGACAAGCTCACGAGATTCCGTAATTAGTGACGGTCACCTTTCAGTCACCTTCACCTTTCGCGGAGTTCCCTGCGCCACTCTTCCCGCTTGCTGCGGCAGGCGTTCGCGGTTGAATTTCCCTCGCTGTCGTCGGCGTAAATGTGCTTGTCAAGGATCTCGTTCAGAATCTCGATTGCCTTTTGCACGTTCCCACGGCCGCCCCCGTCGTGCAGATGTACGGCATCCATGAACATCCGGTTGCCCAAGCGGTTGATTTCTATGCGTATTTCGTTGCCGGGCTTTTTGGGCTCTTCAGGATCGGCATTAACGAGCGAATCGGCCTTGTCGGCGAAATCCAGCGCACCGGTGTAGTTCCCGGCCCGTATCATCTCTTTCGCCTTCTCGATGTATTTACGGGCGTATGTCTCCGGCGGGGTTTGGTCATACTCGCCAAGGAAGGCTTCGGCCTTTTGCCGGTAATGGTTGGCTTCCGAGTCCTCCAATTCGATGATATTCTCGTACTTTTGCTTTGCAAGGAGCACGTCGTTAATCTTTTCAGCGGCAACCGCATCCTTGTACACTTCGATTACGCGCGATATCTTGTTCTGAAGAGTCAGCCACTCGTCGCTGGCCAGTCCCTCATCCTTGTATTTCTTTATCAGTTCGAGCGCCTCTTCGGCCTTCCCCGTGTTGTAGGCTTTAATCACCTCGTCGATGGCCTCTTGAACTTTCTGCCGGGCCTCCAGTTCAGCGAGATAGCGCTCGTAGTCCTTCTTAACCCCCTGCACGAATAAATGCCTGGCTTCGTCGGTCGTATCGTTTTCCAGGTACTTTACCTTGTTCCACGCCTCCACGATTTCGTCTTTCTCGAGGTGCTCCCTGGCAAGTCTAACCGCTTCGTCCTTATTTTGCTCCGTGTTCCGGAACGTCTCGCACATGAATTTCAGATCTTTCAGCGCTTCCTTGTCTTCGCCGTTTCTGAAATATGTGTTCTTCAGCATTTTGTCCACAATGTCTATCCAGACGTCAACCGTCCTCATTTCCAGGTCTTCTTCTTTCACATCCTTGAGATTGTCAAGCGTCATACCTTCTTTTATTTGCCTCAGCAGGCCGTTGGCAATATCAACGGCAAGTTTGGTTATCATCTGTTGCGCTTCATTATAGTACATCGAAGCGGCGTCGATTTCCCTGAGCCTCCGAAGCGCGTTCTCCTCTTCTCCGGGTTTATACCTTCCAAGATTATTGCGTGCCTCTTCCAGCCGCGTCCAGTACAACTTTTCCGCCCTTGCCTCCTCTTCGACTCTCTTTATAAAGTCCTTTACCCTGCCGGCATCCACATTATCGGGGAATTCCTCGTCTTTTATCTTCTCAACGTCGTCCAGAATCTGGCCCCATTTCAGCCCCTCTTCGGGATTCCCGGCCAGTTCGCTTCGATACCTGAATATTTCTTTTAATTGTATGTGCTTTGTGGGATACGTTCTCTTGCCCACCAGTTTTTCCGCCTTCGCGATAAAGGCATATACTTTACTCATGTCCTCGCCGTCGTCGTAGGCCTTCACCGCGCGGTTGAGTTGTTCGTAATATGCCTTTTCATTCAAGCGGGGTCTGACGGTTCCCCTCTTTTTATCCCCCCCGCTGAAGATAGCCGCGGCCAGAACGACCAGGACAATCAGCGCTACCCCCCCGCCGAGCAGGCCGAGTATAAGGTTCCGTCGTTCGCGGCGGCGGCGTTCCTCGATGAGCCGCTCCAGTATCGCGGCGTCGGGCGTGCCGCGGTACAGTTCGATTGCCTGCCGGGACTCGCGGTCCGTGACGATGATTCGCTGCCCGTGCATTTCCACCTGGTAATGGGCCGGGTCGAACTTCGCGGGCAGTGTAGTGCTCACCTCCTCGCCGCCCATCATTTTGGCGTATTTGTCCTTGAAAGGCAGGGTGTCCTTGCCGACCTCTTTGGGGGG
>QNCA01000467.1 GCA_003644325.1 Planctomycetota bacterium | reverse complement strand
TGGTGACAGTCACCGAGGTTGGCAAAAACTCAGTCAACTTGAGTATCGTAGCGCATTCTATCAGCAAGTTGGGTGCCGGACAGTATTGTACCTGACCCCATTTTTCAGGGGCAAGGGCAAGGGGACCGGCTCGCCGGCCTGTCTGGGAGGATCGCCTGGGCAAAGTGTGCTCCTCTGCAGGGATGAAACTCTATGCGTGCTTTCACCGGGGATACAGGCGGGACATTTCCCCCTTCTCTTCTCTTTCCCTTTTCTCACCTTCTCCCTTTTTCCTCTCCCCCTGTCGTTTTTGGTCCTTGCCCTATTTGTTCCGAAGTTCACGCAATATCTGTTCTACCGTTTTCCCCATTGCGGGGTGGAGGGCGTCGGGCGCTATCTCGCAGAGCGGCTCCAGGGCGAACTCGCGCTCGTGCATCCGGGGATGAGGAATCTTCAGGTCCTCTTCGTCAATAACGATTTCATCGTACAGCAGGATGTCGATATCGATGAGGCGTGGTCCCCAACGATAAGTTTCCTCACGGCCCAGCGATTTTTCGATTTCCTTGAGCGCATCGAGCAAACCTCCCGGAGACATCTCCGTTGATATGCCGATTACGGAGTTGAGGAAATCAGGCTGGTCCCGCGGACCCATGGGCGCGGTAAGGTAATTACCGGACTGCCCCTCCACGAGGGTGGATGGTAATTGTCGTATCCTGTCGACTGCGCGGGCGAGGTTCGAATACCTGTCGCCCAGGTTGCTGCCCAAGCCGATGTATGCGATGTGTCTGGCCATGTTGGTTCCCGCCGGTTACGACGCCTTCTGTTGCTCATCGGCCGCGTTGGAAGAGTTGCGTCCTTTCTTTATGATGGCCCCTATCGGGCCCCAGAATGCGTATATCAGAAAACCAACGGCAAGCGCATAAATGTGTACGCCCAGCGCAAACACCACCACCAGGCCGGCCGCGAACAACGCAAGGTAGGCAAAGGAGCGCTCTCCGAGCAACATCCTGTTTACCAGGTGCAAGTACCTGATTCGGCTGACCATCATCACCGCCAGGAACGGCCCCATAATCAGCATGATATAGAACGTCACGTACCGCAGGGCCGTGTGGTTGACGAGGATGTAGAGCAGCGCCACGGAGGTCAACACGCCGGCCGCCGGGGGGCACGGCAGGCCCTCGAAAAACTGATGAGACTCTTCATCCGGCCGGTTCTCCACGTTGAAGCGCGCCAGCCGCAAGATCGTCCCGAGGCAATAAATCCCCGTAACAAGCCAGGTGATTTTGGACCAGGGATTCCAGTTGTAACCTTCAAAGAAGTGGAAGTCGAACTTGACTATCGCCTTTACTATCAGGGCAGGGGCTATGCCGAACGACACCATGTCGGCAAGCGAGTCGAGATAGCCGCCGAACTCCGACGCGCCCTTCACAAGGCGGGCCACCGGGCCGTCCAGCGCGTCGCAAAACATCGCGCCAAAGATGCAATATATGGCCACCTCCAACTTGCCGGCATCGACCTGGTTCGGCGCGCCGACAAACGCCGCGTCGAGGACCGTCGCAATCGCCGTGAACCCCAGTGCCGCGTTGCCCAGCGTCAGCAGCGTCGGCAGAAAGGCTACCTTCTTCATGGGAATTCTCCAAGAACGCTCGAACCCGCCTTTACCCTGTCGCCCACTCCCACCAGGATCTTCAAGCCCATCGACTTCGGCACAAAGACCTCCACCCGTGAGCCGAACTTTATCATGCCTATACGCCCGCCCCTCTCGAGCGTCTCACCCACACGGCAGTCGCATATTATGCGCCGGGCGATGACACCGGATATCTGTTTCACCAGAACCTTGCCGTCCCGCGCATTCATCTTAACGCCCACGACGTTGTTCTCATTTTGGGTGGAAGACGCCGGATCCCTGGCATCAAGGAACTTGCCCCGCGTATACTTGATATGCTCCACCCGGCCCGAGACAGGCGCGCGATTCACATGCACGTTGAAAATCGACATGAAAATCCCGACCTTGACCGCCTCACAGCCCAGGTAGGTCTCTTCGACCACTTCCGAAATCTCGGCGATGGCACCGTCCGCGGGGGACACCAGAAGGCCCTCGCCCCCGGGTACGCGCCGCGCGGGGTCCCTGAAGAACGATACCACCCAGGTCTGCAGCAGCAGCGGCAGCGCGGTCAGCGCCTTCCACGCGCCCGGCGCAAACAACAGCGCGAGCGCCGCCAACCCGCCGGTCACAACGGCGCTGAGCGCAATCTCACGAATGCCGTGCTTCGTGATACGCATCGTTCTCCTCGCTCCGCTACTCTGATGAACAAAAAGCCGCAACAGTCTATCACCAAGCGCGCCGACCGGCAACCGCAAACTCCCTTATGGAAGCATGTAAGAATCCCGGGCGCCGCCGGCACGGTGGCAGTCACCATCTACAAGCGGGCCGCTCCTTCAGAGCGTCTGCGCTCCGCCCGTTCCGGGTCCTCGCCCCGAGGACCCGTCAGGGTCCGAATGGGTAATGGTGACGGTCACCGGTGCGGCCTTTCCAAGATT
>QNCA01000466.1 GCA_003644325.1 Planctomycetota bacterium | reverse complement strand
GTGTGCAGGGCTCCAGCGTGACGTAGAGGGTCGCGCCCCGACTTGTCGGGGCGCCGGCTGCCCTGATGGCGTATATCTCCGCATGAGGGCCGCCGTATTTTCTGTGCCATCCTTTCCCGACGACGCGCCCGCTCCTGACGACCAACGCGCCGACCATGGGGTTGGGCTCGACCGTTCCGCGGCCCTTCGCGGCGAGGCGCAACGCCTCCCTCATGTATTTCTCGTGGTTATCCATTCCGGTCGGATGGCTGTCATCCTTCGCGCAGGACGACGGCCGGGTTCAGGCGCGAGGCCCTGTATGCCGGTCCGACGCCGGCAAGGATGCTGGTTATGATGCCCAGCCCCACGGCGCCGACACGGATGTAAAAGGCGGTGGCGAAGTCCCACGCGAACAGTGTATCGATGTCCCCGATGTTGGTGACGTCCGAGAGAAAGTCCTTCAACGCAATGTCGGAACCCCACATGAACAGGTGGGCGGCGACAAGTCCTATAATCCCGCCGACGACGCCGATGATGGCGGCTTCGATGAGGTAGGTGGTGGCGATGTCCGCTCTCGTAGCGCCGACCGAGCGGAGTATCCCTATCCGCGGGGCCTGCTCCATGATGGAGATGGACAATCCATTGAAAATCCCGATGGCGGAGACGAGCGCGATGACCAGGCAAAAGGTGACGGCCACGAGAAAGAGGTAGGTCGCGCTGCGCGTGACCGCGATGCTCAACTTCTGCGCCTCGGTGGGCTGAGGCTGGAAGCCGGAGGCGGAAACTATTTCCTTCAGCGCCTCGAGGTCGTTAACGTTTTTTACCACTATGACCAGGCGGCTGTAATCGGGCATTTGTTCTGTCGGCTTTTGTTCTTTGTTCCATTCCGTCGCGTACCGGATGGGTACGGCCAGGGAGAAACTCTCGACCAGGTTGTCCTGAAAGACCACCTTGCAGCGGTAGGCTTTCTTGTTGTCGAGCACGATGTAGAACGGCTGGCGGCCCTCGACGAGGTCGCTGAACACTTTAAGGATATCGGTGTCGGCCCCGCCAAGGGTCTTTACCGCTTCGATGAACATATTGGGAACGATGACCGGCACGAAGTTCTCGTCTTCATCCTCCATTGTGCCGTTTTCTTCCGGTTCCGGAAAGGTCGCCTTGTCTTCATCGACGGGGTCGACACGCCGGTATTTGAACGCCGGAACGGAGTTGTGGGACTTGTGCTTGAACAGTTCCTCGTCCATTCCGACGATCTTGGGCACCTTGAAACTAGGAGCGCCCTTTATCATAATTGCGGGACGGGGCTCGACGGGCAGTTCCCTGAAGATTGCGGCGTCCAGCGCTTCTTTTCCGATTTCGCCGAGCAGGTCTGCGATTGCATCCTCGTTGAGCCGCCTGGGGTTGGCCGGAGGGGGGTTCTTTTCATAGACGTTGAGCAGATTCTCTCGTATTTCGCCGACCTTGTGGTCCACGTACGCCTTGGCCCCGAAGATGAGCGACACAAGGAATACCAGCGCCGCCGTTCCGACGGACACGCCGAGGCCCAGCATAAAGGTTCTCACTTTCTTGGTCATTACGCCTTCGCAGGCGAGCATGGATTTATTGCCTATCTTCATTGCTCCCCGCCCCGAGTGCGGCATCGGAAACTATGCGGCCGGCCTGTATGGTTATTATGCGCCGCGCCTGTGCGGCCACGTCTTCCTCGTGCGTCACCAGCAGGATGGTAGCGCTGTGGTTTGTGTTTATCTGTTTTAGTTGGTTGATGATCTCGGTGCCCGTGCGGACGTCCAGGTTGCCGGTGGGTTCGTCGGCCAGCAGTATTCGCGGGTTATTGACTATCGCCCGGGCGATTGCCACGCGCTGGCACTGGCCGGCGGACAATTGATTGACGCGCTGGTTGACCTTGTCCGACAGCCCGACCAGTCCGAGGCTTGCTTCGGCCTTCTTGCGCGCTTCGGACCAGGTTGTCTCCGTGAAGAGCAGCGGGACCATGACGTTGGCCGTGGCTGTCTGCAATGGTTGCAGGTGGAATGACTGGAATATGAAGCCGATGGAACGGTTCCGAAACCTCGACAACTCTTTGTCGCCTGCGCTTGTGATGTTGTGACCGTCCACCAGTACCGAGCCCTCGGTGGGCTGGTCCAGACCGCCTATCATGTTGAGCAGGGTTGTCTTGCCGGAGCCCGACTCTCCGACAACGGCGACGAACTCGCCCTTCTCGACTTCCAGGTTCACGTTGTCGAGGGCGGCCAGCGACTCGCCGACCGCGGTGCGATATATCTTGGAAACGTTCTTTAATGATATGATTGACATGTGCGCGAAGAGCAATTCCCCCATCGGGTTTAAGGATACCATTATAGCAAAGTCCGTGGCCCCTGCAATGCTTTTGGTTCGCCGGGGGAGCATGTAAGAATCCCGGGCGCTGCCGGCACGGTGACTGTCACCATCTACGGGCGGGCCGCTCCTTCAGAGCGTCTGCGCTCCGCCCGTTCCGGGTCCTCGCCCTGAGGACCCGTCAGGGTCCGAATGGGTAATGGTGACGGTCAT
>QNCA01000465.1 GCA_003644325.1 Planctomycetota bacterium | reverse complement strand
TGCCAAAAGATAAAACACTACCGCGGCGGCAGCGAACACGCCGGATAAGATCGAGTTCCTGAGGAAGTGAAGTTTTTGGGGAATACTTTCCTCCGGCCGGAGATTTTCAAAACACAGCCAGTCGAGCGCAAGAGAAGATTATCGAGCCAGGACCCACCGTGAATCGCTTTTTTTTTCGAAAAACCCTTGCTCCACAATCTTCCTGCCCACTGCAAACACATAATCCGTTTTATCGTGCCGGGTAAAATTGGGATGCTCGATAAAATTGATTCCCACTACATCTTTCGCTGTGGGACCGGTATAAACCAGTACATAATGTTTTTCATTGTAGGGATTGGGGACAATAAAAACCAGACGCCAGTTCTTCTGATCATAGTAGGTCTCCCCAAGGTATACCCCTCTGTCCTTGAAGCGGAAAGGAAAATATTCTTTCAGCTCAACAGAGACAAGGTTCTGCTCGGCGGGTCCATAGAGAATCAAGGAATAGTTCTTGAGAATTTCTTCATCTATTTCACTATCGGGGTAAACCAGGATGTCAGCCTTCAGCTTTTTCCCGAGAAGAGCGGAGACTTTGTGGGCATATTCCCGCAACAAGCCGGAATCCGAGCCTCTAGTGGGGTAGACGATTATCAGGTTGTCCGGATCGCGGCGGAATATGTCGTCTATCGGTCCAGTCAAGTGCTTTTGCTGCGCGGTATTGTAAAATTCTATAACCAAAACACAAAGGAAAACCACCAGCAGGCCGTACTTGACAGACTTGTTGCCTCCAAAAATCCCGCGCGGCAGTTCAACCGTACGATCAATCCGGCTGCTGCGATATCTCCTTTCCCTTTCTCTCACAGAATCAGCCCCCTGGTTAAGTGAGACCCAGGGCGGTAAGTTTCTCCTTTATTTCCTGCAGGTAGTTGTTCACAAGCTCCGGGTTCTCCAATCCCAAAACACCCAGAATCGCCTTGCCGTACTGCATGGCCACCACTTTACCGTAATAGGGATCATCAGCCGAGAACCATGGAATCTCCTCTGCGCTGTGATCCTCGACACCCTTGGCGTAGTTGATCATGAAATTCTTGTAGAGTTCGTAACTCCGGCTTGTGGAATCAGGATTATCATGCAAGATGAAAAAGAGTTTGAACTGCTTGCCATCCCGCCGGTAATCGGCAGTAAAGCCGTTTTTCAGCTCATTGTGTCCGAAAACATCCCGCGCCAGGTAGCGTTCACTGTTGGCCACCAGCCCCTCGGAGGGGAAAAGACCGAGTTCCGGGGGGATCTCCGCTCCGGCATCCAGTTTGGCCGAAATCGCTGAAGCCAGTTTCTGCAATTCCTGGCCTACCCCTTCCTGGAAAGCGGTGATCTTTACATAATAGGGCCCCTGCCAGAAATGCAAGGCGTTTCCGGTGAGGTATCCCTGGGAACCGATTTCGATAATATGGGCATTCTGAGGACGCTCTGCAGAGTAAATACCGAAACCGCAAAGGGGATTGGCCATGCGATATATGTCAACCACCGCCTGACAGTCTGCTTCCTCGTTGGCATAATCGGCAGTGACCACCGCCTGAAAATCATAAGCAAGGTAACCCTCGGCTCCTCCATCGATATACTCCCAGAGATTCTCCGGCAGAAAAGTACGTTCCGCAGCGCTCTTCTTCCATCCAGGGATTTCGGTATCGGCAGGCAGAAACGAGCTAAGCGATCCTGCTTTTTCCGCAAGGGATTTCACTTGTTGCGTCCGGCTTTTTTCTTCGAGGGAGGAACCACCGCTTCGAGGATTCCCGCATGAAACAACCGAGAGAAAAACCATAGCCAACCAAATAAACAAGCCAAACAACCCTGCAAACCTCGAGTACATAACCAGCTTTCTCCTTTAGCATTGGTTACTGAAAAATCAATGCAGCGGCAACCATATACAGTTCTAGTCCCGCCTCCGCCTGAGCCTCACATACTCGTCGAACACCTCCCTGTTGCGTAAGTTATAGTTGAAGAAATAAAGCACCAGATTTTCCACCTCATAGACCCAGATCTGGTTCAAGCGGCTTCCATAGATCTCCGTTGGGGGACCGAGCATTATGTAGACTTCCCCCATATTGGTTTCCCATCCTTCTCGATCCTCTGTAGTAAAATGCTTGTTTGCGTAATCGATCCTTTCGAAGTACTGAATTTTCAATTCATTTATCGGAGTGGTCGGCACGGGATCCAGTTTATCCCAAAAGGCTTTCAAAGCCGCTGCCCGCTCATGTTCCGGAGTCTCAAGCAGCTTTTTCATTTCCTTTTTGGTCGCCAGATATTTAAGGTAGCGCACCTCGTTTTCGTAGTTCTGGTCCACCCAAAGCGTGGATTTAATGATTCTGAAATCGAAGGAGCTGGCTCTGGCCAGAATCGTATTGGTTTTGTCCCTCAAGTTGACTTCAATCTGATAAGTACCCAGCCCCATGGTTTTGGTAGGAATCTTAAGCAGCTTTCTTTGAACGTATATACCATCACTCAAGGGTTCCTCGATCCGCGGGAAGACCTGTAACTCCTTGACCACCTCG
>QNCA01000464.1 GCA_003644325.1 Planctomycetota bacterium | reverse complement strand
CGATTTCCTCGAGGCGATCGGCAAGGGCCTCGCGGCATCACCTTGATCCCCCTATGATGTAGGTGCCGGACCTCTTATGTGGTACCGGGCGAGGCGGTTTGCGCGCTCTTTCGGTTTCCGCGTTTTGGGCTTGACAGGGCAGGCGGCGTAGGGGTAAACTAGGGCCTGTGCTGTTCAATAAAATACAACTTTATTTCGAATTGCACAACACCCCTTCCCATAAACACGTAGATTCCCCGCGTACTCAAGCCTCTATGGAATCACCTCACCTCATGAGGAGATGCAATAAGGGATGTCAACCCTAAGACGATCTGACCTATATTGGCCGGTCCCGGAGTTTGCCGGAACGTATGGGTACGTGGCATCGGCCCATCGCGACAGAGAGGGTGTCGCGGTACTCGTCCGCGTCGAGGATGTACTCGCTGGCTGCACCGCCCGTGACTCGGGCTGCGTGCGGCGAGCAGCGGGGGTCTCCGGCGGGGGTTACGGACTCCAAGTGACATCACCGGCCGAACTTTGCTATTCTGAAACGGCGGGAACTCTTGGACCTCGAGTACGCCCGCGGGCCGTTACGGCGCGCGAGGACTTCTCCAATGGGGCATGGAGTTCCCGCAACTTGCCTTTAAGCCGCCCTCTTCAGCATCGCCTCGGCTTTCTTCATTCCCCGCATGGCCTTTTCCGAGCTCCACGGCTCGTTGCGCACCAGCAGCGTGAACACGATCTCAGCCAGCTTGCGCGCGATGGCACCGCCGGAGGCCTTTTTGCTCTTGCCGCGGCGCCGCAGTCGCTCGTAGAAGGTCGCGATGACCGGGTTGTACTGGCGGGCGGCCGCACAGGAAACCAGCAGGGACATCTTCAGCATCCGGTTTCCCTTGTATGTCATGCGGTAGCGCCGTCTGGCCTCGCCGCTCTCCCAGACGATCGGGTACAGGCCACAGTAACCCACGAACTGCTCCTTGGACGCAAAACGGCCGATGTCGCCGATCTCGGCCAGGATGGCGGCAGCCGAGACCTTACCGATGCCGGGGATGGAGGTCAGCACCTGATTCGGGAATACCTCGTCGAGATGCTCCTCAATGGCCCGATCGATCTCGACCAGCAGCGCATCGAGGTCCAAAATGCGGCGCGCTGTCGTTTTGATCAGCAACCGGGTCACTTTCGACAGTTTACGAACCGGCGCCTGTTGCGCCAACGCCAGGAGCTTCTCGGCAAAGGCCTCTCCTACGCGATGTCCCCGTCCGTAGCGCATGGCAGCCAACTTTTCGATGCCGCACTGAAGCAATGCATGCGGGGAGCCGAACTCGGCGAGCACAATGAGCAGGCGTTTAGGGAGGGTCCCGCTGCCAAGCACGTTGCGGTAGCCCGGCAGGTGGTACCGCAGCAGCTTGTGCAGCCGGTTTTTATGATCCGTGCGCTCCTCGACCAGACGACGGCGGGTTCGTGTTGCCTCCTTGAGCTCCTCGAATCCGGGAGGCATCTGGGGCAGGGGGTCCGGCTGCATGCGCAGCAGGAACAGGGCGATGAGTCGACTGTCCAGCCGGTCGGTCTTGGCGTCTTTGAGCAATGCCCGGCCGAAATTCTTCACCGCCCGAGGGTTGAGCACGTGCACCTCGATCTTGCGTCGTTTTTCGGCCCGCAGCGCCTGCTCGATGCGTTTGTGCATGTTCGAGGTCGACTCCATGCCGCAGACGACCCGGACCTTCGGGCCGACCAGGGTCGCCGCAGCCACCACGGCCGTTCGCAGTTCCATCCATCCCTTCGGCCCGTTGTCATACGTACATGCAGAACGGACAGGCCGCCCATCGTCATCGAGAAACGTCACATCGATCTTGCCGCTCGAGACATCGAGCCCCACAAACAAAGAACTTTCTTGCATACCTCACCTCCTGGTCGAAGTCCTTGCGCACGGCGATGGAGATCCTCGGACGGCCTGGCCCCGCTTCGCCTCCTGAATTGCGCGGTCGTGCCGCAGGTTGCAATCAAAGCTCCGGGCCGAGCGTCGAGGGGTCACTCTCCTCATCGTGGTCGAACCACACGAACCATGAAGACCTGGTCCCCGACGCCGTGGCCCGGATACTCTATCGCACAACAATACGCCTGGTCCACACGTCCGGGCGACCGACATCAGTTATAGGAGGGGAACCACCATGAAGGCAAGAGTCCTCTTGTCGATGCTCCTCTGGGCCGGCATGGCTTCGGCCGGCTGCGCCGAAGGGGAGACGATCATCGCCGACCACACCGCCGCGGCCGATTTCGCCCTGGTCCCCCGGGCCTTCATCGAGAAGGCCAAGGCGGACCTGCGGATCTGCTACGGGCACACGTCACACGGGAGCCAGGTCATCACCGGCATGCAGGTGTTGATGCACGACCCGTCGAGCGGCGGCCTCTATGACCTCGACACCGACGGCGCGATCCAGGCAGGCGTGCTCTCCGTCAAGGACCGGACGCCAACGGGCGACCTGGGCAATCCCGACCGGACCTCCTGGGCCTCGCGGACCCGGGATTACCTGAAGGGCGCGGGCCGGGACCGGAACGTGGT
>QNCA01000463.1 GCA_003644325.1 Planctomycetota bacterium | reverse complement strand
TTGACACATGCCGTGACCTTGATTAAAATGCCGTGCTTTGAGCGTTTCTTTTTTATGGTGGATGGATCGCCAGGCCTCCCGACCCTTATGCAGAAAGAACTACAGACAAAAAAATATGGTCTGCCGGAGATAACGGCGTGCGCCGTGACCGCTGCGGCCGCGGCGTTGCTGTTTTTCTCTGTGCCGGGATGGCTGCATCTGTCCGGATGGTTCAGGGTCGCGGCGATAATCCCGGCGACCATGCTCGCGCTGGTCCTCTTTCGCGGCAACGTGCGCAAGGCATGGGAGACGTGGAAGGCAATCACGCGAATCATAGTCATGCCCGTCGGGCTGGCGCTGCTTACGTTCAGTTTCGTCTTCGGCGTCGGCATGACCAAACTGATAGCGCGGATATTCGGCGTTCATCTGCTGGATATGAAGTTCGAAAAGCGGGATACATACTGGGTGGAGCGGGAACAAAAAGAGGTTACCCTGGAAAAGGCGCAGAGGCCGTTTTAGGTAAAAGGTCACAGGTGAAAGGTCAAAGGAGAGAGGGCGGAATCAAGCCTCATCGCCGCGCGTTTCTCCAGACGAGGCCCGAAGAGAACTTTTCGCAACGGAAACTGAATAATACGCTTTCACCTGTCATCTTTTACCTTATACCTTAACATGTACATACTTGGAATCTCCTGCTTCTACCACGACTCGTCCGCCGCCCTGGTCAAGGACGGGCGCATTGTCTTCGCCGCGGAAGAAGAACGCTTCGTGCGGCGGAAGCATTACAATGAATTTCCCATCAACGCCGTCAACGCCGCGCTTGAGTACAACGGCATCACGATAAACGACATCGACTACGTCGCGTTTTACGAAAAGCCGTTCCACAAGTTCGAGCGCATGCTGCGCACGCACGTCCACTCCTACCCGCACGGTTACATGATGTTCATGCGCACGCTGCCATCGTGGCTCAAACGCAAACTGTGGGTGCCGATAATCCTCCAGAGGGAACTGAACTACAAGGGGAAAATAGTCTTCGTGGGACATCACGTGGCGCACGCGGCCAGCGCGTTCCTCGTTTCACCGTTCGAGGAAGCGGCGATACTGACCGTCGACGGCGTCGGCGAAAGCGCCACCACGACGATGGGCGTCGGCAGGGGCGGCAAAATAGAACTGACCCACGAGATCGACTTCCCCCATTCGCTGGGCCTGCTCTACAGCATGGTCACAGGCTGGCTGGGCTTCCGCGTGAACAGCGGCGAGGGCAAGGTCATGGGCCTGGCGTCCTACGGGAAGCCGCGCTTCCGCAAGGAGTTCGAGGACATCATAAAGATAGCCGACGACGGCTCGTTCCGGCTGAACATGGAGTACTTCGCCTACACGAAACGGTTGCAGATGACCGGGCGCAAGTTCTTTAAGGTGTTCGGTCCACGGCGGAAGGCAAGCGAGGCGATGAGCGAGTTATCGCTGGATATGGCCGCCACGCTCCAGGAGGTCCTGGAAGAGGCCGAAGTGAAACTGGCGCGCGGCCTGCGCGAGCGCACCGGCATGGACCACTTGTGCATAGCCGGCGGCGTGGGACTGAACAGCCTGGCGAACTGGCGCATCATGCGGGAGGTGCCGTACAAGGACGTCTTCATCCAGCCCGCCGCGGGCGACGGCGGCACGTCGCTGGGCGCGGCGATGTACCTGTGGTGCTCGCTGCTCGGCAACGAACGCGCCTACGTCATGGAGGACGCATACACCGGTGACGACTTCACCGACGAACAGATAAAGGCATTCCTCGACACACACGAGGTTCCCTATAAAGCGCTCTCAGAGGATGAACTCCCAAAGTCGGCGGCGAAGGCCCTGGCCGAAGGCAAGATAATCGGCTGGTTCCAGGGCAGGATGGAGTTCGGCCCCAGGGCGTTGTGCAACAGGACAATCTTCGCCAACCCTACGCTGCACGACATGAAGGACGCGCTGAACGCGCGCGTCAAGCACCGCGAGCCGTTCAGGCCGTTCGCGCCCGTCGTGCCGGTGGAGAACCAGCGGGAATACTTCGACATGCACATACCGTCGCCCTACATGCTGCTGATAGGCGACGTTCACGAAGACAAGCGCGACGTGATACCGGCCGTGACCCACGTTGACGGCACTGCGCGCGTGCAGACCATGACAGAGGCGCAGAACCCGCTGGCATACCGCCTGCTGCGGGAATTTGAGAAGTTGACGAAAGTGCCCGTGCTGCTCAATACATCGTTCAACATCCGCGGCGAGCCGATAGTGCATTCCCCCCGGGACGCATACGAATGTTTCGCGCAGACGGACATGGATTACCTTTTCATGGGCAAGTTCGTGCTGGACAAGGCCGATATAGGGAAGAAAGAACTGAGCGCGGAGGCGCGCGCGCGCATCGCCGCGGACAGCGCGACGCAATAAAGGGCAAGGGGCAAGGGGCAAGGGCAAGGGCAAGGGTAATGGTTTCAGGTTTCAGGTTTCAGGAAATGGAACTGATCGGCGAGCCCTGAAACCTGAAACTTTAAACCTGAAACTACCTGAAACTTTAAACCTGAAACTATTCTTG
>QNCA01000462.1 GCA_003644325.1 Planctomycetota bacterium | reverse complement strand
CAGATGGAAAAAGAAAATACCAGGTTAAAGAAAATATCAGAGAGATGATAACATTCGGCCGTCTCAATCTTTCTGTTCATCCCTATCCTCTGCGTGGCCCCCTAGATGTGGTTTTCTGCCGCAATGTGATGATATATTTCGACAACCAGGTGAGAAAACGGGTACTGGAGAACATTTATTCACTGCTCAAAGAGGGAGGCTATCTGATTGTGGGTCATGCGGAGAGCCTTACGGGACTGTTGAGCGACTTTAAAAGAATAGAACCCTCGGTATACATGAAAGGGTAAGAGGGATGGCTGTAATTAAGCCGAATGCAAAAAAAACGGGTTTGCGCAATATAGTGGTCGATATTGCGGGATTAGAGGTATCAAATGACCCCAACCATGTGCTTATTACTTATTCACTAGGTTCATGTTTGGGACTGACAATCTATGATCCAGTGGCCAGAGTAGCCGGACTTGTGCACTGTATGCTTCCCCTTTCCAAGGTTGATCAGCGCAAAGCCGCACTCAAGCCCGGAATGTTCGTGGATACGGGTGTTCCAGCCCTTTTGGATGCCGCCTTTAAGCTTGGAGCGGTGAAAAGCCGCCTGGTGCTTAAAGTCGCTGGTTGTGGTCAGCCCATGGATGATAAAGGCCTCTTCCGGATAGGTGAACGAAACTACACGGTTCTACGCAAGCTACTATGGAAAAACAACCTGCTTATCCAAAGTGAGCATGTAGGAGGAAAACTCTCCCGTACAGTAAGCATTGCAGTCTCTACCGGCGAAGTATTCGTTCGTATCGGCGGACCCTCTGGTGAGGTAATCCGATTATGAAATCACTCAGGGCCGAAATATTGAAAAATGTGGATTCCTTGCCGACCCTTCCGGTGGTCACAGTGCGCTTGTGCAGGTTGTTGAATGACCCGGAAGTCACTCTGGATAAACTGGGTGAAACGATAAAATATGATCCGGGATTGACCGCCAAGCTACTGCGCATGGCCAACTCAGCTTATTTCGGCTCCGCAAGAAACGTGGCTACTCTTAAGGAAGCCTTGGTGCGCTTGGGAATCAGCCGTGTCTATAGGCTGGTGATCGGCTCCTCAGTTCAACCGCTGCTAAGCAAAGCATTGGAAGGTTACGATCTGGAGGTGGGCGCACTATGGCGACACAGTGTAGGAGTAGGAGTCGCCGCCGAGGAGATAGAACTCCTGCTCAAAAACAAGGGAAACGATTTAGCTTTTACCGCGGGATTATTACACGACATCGGCAAACTGGTCCTTGGATCCTTTGTGAAGCATTACTTCGAGTCGATCGAAGAAAAAGTCGAGCGCACCGGGCTGTCGTTCGAGGCTGCAGAAAAAGAAGTCCTAGGAATCGACCATACAGAGGCCGGATCCGCTGTATTGAAACACTGGGGTTTCCCAGAAGAACTTGTCACAGTGATCAAATGGCACCATGAACCCTCCCGGGCTGTTGACAACCAATATCTGGTAGATCTTGTCCACATCGCCGATATGATCGCCATGATGATGGGCATCGGTCTGGGCAGCGATGGGCTGCAATACAGACCATCGGCCGATTCTATGAGCAGACTGGGATTGGACACAACCGGTGTTGATCTGGTTGCCTATCGAACGATCAAAAATGTTGAAAAAATTCTGCAGATGTTTGAAAATAATAGCTGAAAAGCTATCCTGAACAAACTTAATATATGTTATCAATCTTTTTCCCTGAAAGCCTTTTGGAGGGGATCGACAGCCATGGCTTACAACATACTTTTAGTTGATGATTCAGCCACAATGAGGGGAATTATCTCCAAAACCCTCCGTATAGCCGGGATCCCGGTCGGGGAGCTCTGGGAAGCCCAGAACGGGCAGGAAGCACTGGAGATCCTCAAAAACAAATGGATCGATCTGGTCTTTGCCGACATCAACATGCCGGTAATGAACGGGCTGGAGATGATCGAACGGATGGAGGCCGATGGGTTGTTGTCCACAATACCGGTCATTGTAGTCTCCACCGAGGGGAGCAGTACACGCATTGCTCAGCTTTCCTCCAAAGGAATCCGCGCTTACCTGCGAAAACCTTTCACCCCGGAAGCCCTGAAGAAAGTCGTTTGCGAAGTGCTGGAGGATAAACATGCCGAATAAAGCGAATGATACCGAGCTTTTCTCCGAAGTACTGAGCAATGTGCTCGAAAGCATGGCTTTCATTTTTACCCAAGAGCTCTCGCTTAATGAGCTATTGGAAGATCCGGGTGAATCTTTGAGAGCCGAGATCGAATTCCACGGGCCGTATAAAGGAAAAGTCACTCTGGTGGCCCCGGTTCCCTTATGTGAGGAAATTGCAGTAAATATGCTAGGGGTAGAGGAAACAGAGGTCTCCGAATCTATGGCCTGCGATGCATTGAAAGAGGTATTGAATATGGCTTGCGGACGCTTTCTCACTGAAAGGTTTGGAACGGAACCGGTGTTCAATCTTACAGTACCTGAGGTAACCAAAGCTGAAACCGAGCTCTGGAAGGATCTTTCCTCTCGTTCCGGTACACTGTTGCTGGAGGCTGAGGAT
>QNCA01000461.1 GCA_003644325.1 Planctomycetota bacterium | reverse complement strand
ACGCGGTTTCGGATCAATGACAGCCAACGACGCATTACACAGACCGATGAAGATCCTCGATGATGCGTTACCAGGCGTGTGCTTCCTGTGACAGAGTGAGGACTCAGCCCGATGGATCGACACCCTGCCGGGCGGTCTCGACCACGAAGCGGGCGTCCTTCATGGCTCGCATCGAATCGTCGCTACTGTACTGCTCAGACGGGATAAAATCTTCTTCACCGTAGAATGCCAGCTCCCGCTCCTTCCGCAACCAACTGGATATCTCCCGGAGCCGTTGTGTTCTGGGGCGAACATCCGGGGGAAATCGTTTCTCGTGGTCGACGAGAAAGCCACCTACGTCATGCCATTTCGGCGGTTCAATCCCCACATACCTCAGCAACGCCAGTTCGACTATCTCCTGTGCTTCACGGACCACATCCGAATAGTCGCCTTGGCGGTGCAGCACTTCCAGGATCGCCAGGCGAGCCTCGGCCTTCTCCATGTAGCTGCGCGCCAGTTCAACGTTCGTCATATCTCGAAAACCTCGCCCGGAGTATAATCCGGCTTCAGATCCCACCACCAGGCATGACCCATCCGATGTCGCCGCGCGCCAAGTTCCCGGAGTCGGCGACGGAGATTCTCCAGTTCCCGCGCGAAGAAATGGTCCCGGTCATACAGAATCCACGCGTCCTCCGTCATGTCCAGCAGCAGAGGAGGATGTCGTCGTATCTCGGCCGGAGTCCGGAATACCGGGCTGAGCATTGTGGTTACTCCCTGTTCCCGGCACTCCTCCAGGAGGGGCGCTACAGCTTCTTCCACCTGTCGAAACTCGGCGAGACGCGCCAGGCGGCGCCGGGGAAGCGGATCGGCGACGACCAGCAGATCGATGTCGGAATCAGGACGCATGTCCCCTCGCCCTACGGATCCAAACACGACTACAGCAACCAGCCGCTCGCCGTAACAGCGCTGACACTGCTCGGCTGTCTTGCGGACAATCCGCCGGAAACACTCTTTCCACTGCTGCCTCATATGCTTCATATTACCCTGGGGCGACGGCGGTACCAAGTCGTCAATTCCCATCCGGAGCATTATCCGCCACCCCGGGCCGCCTTCTGATAAGTGGCTGCACGGCAGGCAGCCGTAACGCCATCAGCTCGGCCACCAGCCACGGGCGCCGTCGCATCAGGCGCACGAACCATTGCGGCGCCGAAGGTCGTTCGAGCGGGTTGCGCTGACCGCTCAGGACGTACCACACTGCGTCGATAATCGCCCGGGCCCGCTCCCGCCGCGATGGATCCTCCCATGCATAGGGAATGTCATTCACCCACTTCCCCAAGTGTCCGGCACACCAGCGACGGTGAAACCCCCACCAACCCAGGTGCTTGCGCCAGAACAGCATGGTGCTGCGCAGGAGCTGGAAGGCCTGGAACGGCGACTGAGCCCCCTCGCCGCCGCTGAAAGCGCTTACCTTGTGGAACATCGCTGCCTCGGGAACTACCTCGATACCGAATCCCGCCCGGCCCGCCCGCAGGCCGAAATCAGCGTCTTCGCAGTAGATGAAGAAGCGCTCGTCGATGAGCCCCACCCGCTCAAAGACCTCGCGACGCACAAACATAGCGCACCCGGAAATGTAGCGCCGGGTGGCCGGCAGCGAGCGGAATTCGTCCACCGTGCTGCAGTGGCCCGCCTCCAATCGATCGAAATCCACATAGCCTCCGGCGAACCACACACGATCCCGTGGCTCCCAGTAGTAGATCAAAGGACCGCACACACCAACATCCGGACGATCTTCGCAAAGCTCCACCAGGCGCGAAACGCAATCCGGATCTATCTCGACGTCATTGTTGATGATCCAGATGTAGTCGATACCTTTGTCGAGCAAGTGACGAATCCCGCGGTTGTTCCCCCGCGACCACCCCAGATTCACCGGCGAGCGGATCAGATTGACCTCCGGAAAATCGGCGGCCACGCGTTCCGGTGATCCGTCGGTCGAGGCGTTATCCACTACACAGATCTCCAGCGGCCGGTAGGTGCTGCGCCGGAGCGATTCCAGGCAGGGAATCAGCTCGCCCAGCCCGTTGCAATTCAATACCACCACCCCAACCCTTGGAGAATTCATTGTCTACTCACCGTCTTCCATCCCCTTCCTTCGCGCCCTTCGCGTGGCGTGCCAGAAACATCCTTTTTTTCATCTCTTCTCGCCGAGAGCGCCAAGAACGCAAAGAACGGACTCATAATTGGTTTGAGAGCGTATGCCTCCGATCCCTTATCCTCCTGTTTACCCCCCTACCCTCTCTGCGTCCTTTGCGTACTTCGCGAGAGCCATCCTTTATCCTTTCGCCAACCACGCGGAGATCGCCAAGGGGGGCTGGTTGACGGTTGATCGGTAATGGTTGTTCGGGACAATAACCCTCTCTTCGCCATTGTTTATCTATGTCCTTTGCGTTCTTTGTGTCCTTCGCGAGAGCCATCTCTTCCCTGTTTGCGATCTTTGCGTGCCCTGCGAGAATCTGCTTCGTCTCTCGCCAAGCGCGCCAACGAATGGCCCTGTCAATGGTCGATTGTTGATGGTTATTGGGACGGCTT
>QNCA01000460.1 GCA_003644325.1 Planctomycetota bacterium | reverse complement strand
GCTGGTCGCTATAGCAAATGAGTTTACGTCTGAGTATTTTCATAAATTGCTCGGATGCTTTTGCTTATCATGATTGTGCGCCCAACGATGGCGTAAGCTGCCCGCCGACTTTGCAAACGCAACTCAATTTTACCCGAAACTAAACACGAGAAAATCGCGCCGAATCCCCTAAGCCGAAGGCGGGTCAGTTTCACGCGGGGTTAGGCACATTCTGTAAGGATTTATTATGCGAGTTATTACACTATTCTTCATCTTCATCTTCATCTATAATTGAGAACATTTCCCAATATTTATTTAAAATACCATCAAACCACAGTATAGATGCCTCACCGTTTTTATGTTCAATCTCTGTTGGCACTCTGTTGTGCTGAACACAATTCCGCAAGGTGCGATAAGCTGAGAGATGGCGTTGAAGTTCATCCTTTCGTTTAAAAAATTCTTCAAATTGTGTCCAGTTCTTTAAAAATATCTTTTCGTAATGTGAAACATCGGCAAAATCAAGTCGTTTTCGTCCAGGAGGAAAATGGTCCCAAGTTTGGTCGGGATTTCGCTCTAATTGATTGGAGATTAACTTCTTTGTCTCATCAATAACATCTCCCGGCATTGTGGATTTCCAGTAGTATGTACCAGAAATGGCTGTAAGCCGATGATCAATAAAATCACGTAACTGTACTTCAATTTTGTCGACTTCATCACCAATTGCTATTCGTGGTATTGTGATGCCAGCAGGCATAAATTCATTTGGTCCAAAGTCAACCATTTTTCTTAGTTCATTGGCGATAAGTTGCGCTCTGGCTTCAATAAAACCATCAAAATTATTGTGCCATATAGGTGTGTCATCTTGGATAGGCAATAAATGTGTCTCTATTCCCGTCATAAAATTAGGATTTGAGACCTGATATTCTCTTAAGTATTCGGCTGGTGGACGATTACTAATTTCGTGGTTAATGTTAGAAGGAATAAACCAGAAATTTGCTATCAAATGTATTTGTCGAGCAGACAATCCTAAACTTTTAGCATAGCTCTCAGAAAAAATACGGTGTCGTTCGGATTTACGTAATGTATCAAAAAAAATGTCATCCAGATTAACCAAGCTACCATCTTTAATATTTGTAGGATGCTTAAGGGCTAACATACAAATAGTAGCGTTTCTCAGAGCAGAAGAAGTTGAAGTCATTCTTGTACGGGCAATTGCTTCACTGGTGACCTTAATTGGATAAGTAAATTCTTCTTTATTCTGTAGTTTTCTAGCATCTTCTGCCATCTTAGGGGTTGTAGAAGCGTTATAGCGTTCAGACAGAGTAACTCGCCAGAACCAATCCCACAGTTTTTTTCTTTCATCAGCTGTAATAGCTCTGTCATTCACATGATAAAAATAATGAGCCAATACAGGAACAATACCACGATAGGGGAGATATTCAGTACGCTTGACACCCAAATTAGTTTTCAAAAAATCGATACTTTCTTTTAATGCCCTGATAACTGGATACCAATTATCTTTAACATCATCGGTTTTAAGAGACATTTCGGCTTCTGTCGTACAATTATTTTTTAAAATCAGTGCAAATGTTTGTGTAAATACCGTTTCGTGCAGTTTACCAAATTCGCTTTTCTCAAATTGTTCATTTACATCTTCTATCTTCTTCCTAAAATCAAAATCTTCTGTCCAGAGATTAGCACAAATCAAATCATAACGGCTCAAGCGTTTTCCTGACTGATTGATGCGTTGAAATATCTCTATTGCATTACTTAACCCTTGTTCTTCAATACGAACTACAGAAAAGGGGTATGTTTGGAATAAATTATGTGCTTTATTAAATGCCTGTCGCCATTCTTGGGGAATGTCGTTAAAAATAGTTAAATGATTCTGACTAACCATGTCGGATACTGATACATAGCGTTGGTTGTCACCTAATCTATTAACAAAAATGGCCTCTTCAGACTCTGCTATTGGATTTTGGTCGTATAGTGTTGCTGATTGTAGGTCAATACATATTCTTCCATAATCATTTGACTTTAACTTGATACCTTCGATTGTGGCAAAGAGTGATGTCAATCGTTGTTGCCCATCTAAAATATAAACAGCATTAACACCTGCTGGAGGGCTTGGAATTCCAAGTTCTTCAAGTGGACGAGATAGAAAAGGGGTATTACCTTGTGAGCGCCACAGAAAGAATGTGCCAATTGGATATTCTTTGTACATACTATCAAGCAGGTTACGAGTTTTAGCCAGCGACCACACAAATTTTCGTTGAAAGCGTGGCACTTGTAACCGCCCTGTTTTCATATCATTAAGCAATTGGGCTAACTTTACGGGCTGTACGTCAATTTTAGGTAATTGCATTTGAAATTTATCTCCTACTGTAGGTGTTTGTGCCTAACGGGTGCATCACCCGCCCGCCGTGTTTGCAAGATTACGCAACTTCATTGTAGCCTAACTTTCCAATTTTCGCGCCGCTGACCATCCGCCGTAGGCGGGTCGGGTGAATGCAGGGTTAGGTGCAAAGCTGTACAGATAATACCCGCTAATTCTACAAACCAGCAGGAGTTGTAATGAAGGAAATCTCAT
>QNCA01000459.1 GCA_003644325.1 Planctomycetota bacterium | reverse complement strand
TGTCCCTCCTGTCGAAAGAGATTTCAGGTACAACAGGAGAATACGGATGCGTCATTTTATTGTCAAGCGTCCGGCGCGCAATCAGTCAAAAAATTTCCTTTCCGCAACAGAAACTAATTATTCCCCTCTCTTACCGCGCCTGTAAGCAAAACGATGGCTGTACTACTGCCTGTTGGTCTATAGTCTAATAGAATCATATCCCCACGGTGTGACAAAACAAGGGGGGAAACAGGCAAACTGCGGATAGCAGTTCTTGGCGGTCTTGGCGGTCTTGGCGGTTAATTCAATTTGTGGATAGCAGTTCTTGGCGTTCCCCGACGGGTCGGAGCAATCTTTGGCCCCTCGACTCCGCTCGGGATAAACATCTTGGCGGTGAAGGCTTGCTCGTTTGCGTTTGACTTTTTTGACGCTGAAAGTAGAATTCGCAAGACCGAAGACCGACGACCGCGACCACAGTTGAAAACGGATGAACCCGGATTGGAAACAGGGACTTGAATCGCCTGTCCCGAGGCCCGTCGAGGGGGACTGAATCGGACAAGGAAAAAAGAGAAACAGCCGCAGAGGCGCGAAGACGCAGAGAAAACCTGAACCATGAATTGCTTCTGACTTCTGATTATCGACTACCGGCTACCGACTACCGACTACCGCGCCACTCCAATTCTGAAACCTGAAACCTGAAACTTGAAACCTGAAACTTGAAACTTGAAACTTGAGAACGCTTGCCTATGAAGTGGAAACGGGTACTGCTGATATATCCCTACGGGAAGGATAAGAAGTCGGAGTATCTCTACAACCGGCTGATGATGATTCCCCCGCTGGGACTGGAGGTAATCGCCACGGCCATCGGGGACCTGGTCGAAGACCTCATCGTGGTGGACCTGCGCGTGGAGGAGCGGCCGCTCGGGGCCATTATCAGGGAGTTCCGCCCGGACCTCATCGGCATAAGCATAAACTGGGGCACGGACCGCCACGTGGACGCGGTAATCCATTCCCTGCCGGGGCTGTGCGAGCAGGCCGGCCTGCCGAGGGATACGGACATACTCGCCGGCGGGCTTTACGTGACGCGCGAGGCCGAGGAAATAATCGAGCGGTACCCCGAAATTACGATGCTGGCGCTCGGCTACGGCGAGGGTATCACGCGCCGTCTGTTTGAGGCCGGCTCGCCGGAGAAGGTTGACAGCATGTACTACCGCCGCAACGGCGAGGTCGTGCGCAATCCCGTCGTGCGGCACCTCAACGTCGATGCGTTCCACATAGACCGTTCACTTCGCCGCTATACATATCCCAGCCTGCACAGCCCGGGCGACAGCGTTCTGACGAGCATCGGCTGCCCGATGCGGTGCGCGTTCTGCAAATGGCGCGAGAACATCTACGGCGACGAGCAGCCCTGGGTGCCGCGCAGCCCGGAGGACGTGGTCAGCGAGTTCGAGGAGATAGACGCCGACCGCATATACCTGGCCGATGCGAACTTCGCCGGAAACCTCAACCGCGTGGAGGCCATCTGCGACCTGATACTGGAGCGGGGCATCAAGAAACTGTTCACGCTGGAGATCCGCGTCAATTCAATTGCCGCCCGCCCCTACCTGGTGGAGAAGATGCAAAAGGCGGGATTTTTCATGTTCCTCATCGGCATCGAGTCGCCCCAGGACCGGATACTGAAGCAGTTGCGCAAGGGCTTCAACCAGAGGGTAATAAGGAAGGCGTTCGACGTTCTTCGCGGGACGAACATCCTGACCCTGGGCAACTTCATCATGGGTAGCGTGGGCGAGACGAAGAGCGAGATGCTCTACATTGCGGACTTCGCGAAGGAGTTGGGGGTGGATTTCATCTCGCCGAACAAACTGTACGCCTATCCGGGGACGGAGTTCGCAAAGTTCATAGAGAAGACGCCCGGCTATCACATAGACGGCGGTCGGCGGCACTACGTCTATTCCGACCGCTACGGCGTGAACGATTTGCGGAATATCCAGTTTGAGATATATAAGAAGTTCTACACGCCGGGTCATATCTGGAACGTCATCCGCAAGATGGCGGGCCATCCGGTCGTGCAGCAGTTCGGCTCCACGAGACTGCTGTGGGATTTGATGTGCACCGTAGGGGGCAACTTCACCAGCCGCCGCTTCCGCAAGCGCCTGTTGCGCAAGTTAACGAAGCGCTTCAAGAAGACGGGGTGAAGTGCCGTTGCTGGTTGCTTTACAATTACCATTTGGCAACCCAATATGTGAGAGTGACCACGTACGTTTTACGCTCGTTTTAAGGGTCTGCATACGAGTAAAAACCCACTGGCGGAGGTTTTCGGCTTTCCAACCAATAATCAGTCAAGAGAGGCGGAAAGGCGTCGCAAACATAGGCTTTGTCCCTTCAATAATAAAGCGCCCTCCTGTACAAAGGATAAAACAAGCGATCCTTTAGGCGCCTGTAGCATTTATGACGGTGACGAGCCTGCTATTGTACTCAAGTTGACTGACTTTTGCTAACCTCGGTGACTGTCACTAATTACCCGTTCGGACCCTGACGGGTCCTCAGGGCGAGGACCCGGAACGGGCGGAATCTCGTGAGCCTGCCGAAC
>QNCA01000458.1 GCA_003644325.1 Planctomycetota bacterium | reverse complement strand
CTCCTAAGCGTTCCGGAACGATCAAGGTTAGGCTCCGATATCGGGGCCGTTCGAGACCCATTCCGGCAGAGGACCCTTGGGAGTAGCGGAAGAGAGCCATTTCGGGAGCATCGGATATGGGCCACGAAGCCTATCCATGGTCTGGCATTGTCAAAGGGAACGAAATCGAGCAAGGCGACCTTCTTGAGGATTGCCCAGTTTACTTCCCAAACGAAGAACTGGCAGGATTCCTTGATGTGCATGTTTCGGAGTCAGTATTTGAGTGGGAAGAGCGTGATACGGTCGTCATGTCTCAAACCTGTGACATGGTGAAAGGACGGGAGAGGATTTCGGAGGTTCTTCTTTGTCCCGTTTGGAGACGATCCGATTTGAACGAAGGACATCTGGCAACCGATAAAGGTATGGAAAATGCGAGGAGAGGCAATCTGCCGGGTATCACGTACTGGCAGCGTGTTCGCTCCCAGGATATGAACGTGAAATCCGCGTCGTTGATTTTCGGCGTGTTTATTCGTTGCCTTTGGCGTTTGTTAGACGCTGGGCGGCCGAACGAGGAGAGCGAATCCGCCTTCTGCCTCCTTACAGAGAACAACTTTCGCAAGCTTTCGCACGTTTTTTCATGAGAGTAGGCCTTCCGATCGACATTCCTCCGTTCAAATAAGTTCCTCAGACGTGTTTTCTTATCATCAATGTATCTACAATGCGGACACTCATTCGTAGAACAAAACGAGGTTCGTGTGATAATGTTCTTTTACAGAAACACAATTCTCTATATCGGGTAAGGCACATTATGAATATGACACGCTATGGTTTTTGGGGAACAGCATTCGTAACGTCGGTTGTTCTATTTCCGTATTTCGTGCACGGTGACATAGTCATCACCGAAATCTTCTACCACCCCGAGTCGGAGTGCGAACCCGAGGAATTCGTTGAGATCTTCAACACCGGCGACGATACGGTTGATTTGACCGGTTGGGCGTTCACAGAGGGCGTTGTCTATCGTTTCCCGGACGGAACGCGGATCTCATCAGGGGAACATCTCGTCATCTGCCGTGACTTACAAGGGTTTGAGGCCCGGTTCGGAGCGCTGCCCGGGCTGCTTGGATCCTTCGCCCGAAAGCTGAATAACGACGGGGAGGATATCATCCTCACCGATGCAGACGGGGAGATTGTCGATCGTGTTGATTACGACGACATCTTCCCTTGGCCGGTGAAAGCGGATGGTCTCGGCGGGAGCCTGGAATTGGTGAACCCTTTTGCGGACAACGAAGGTCCCCAGTACTGGCGTCCCTCGGAGTTCTCCTCTACGGAATGGCTGCACTTTTCCGAGCAGGGACAGTTTTCCGGGTCAATCCTCGCTATCCGAGTTGAAGGAAGCGGCGAATGCCTGCTCGACGATCTCTATCTCCGTCCCGCCGGAGGTGGCGAGAGCCTGGTCAGGGACGGGGGGTTCGAGAACGCGCTGACGAACGCCTGGTCTATAGCGGCGGACACGGCCGAACGGACGGAGGACGATGCGCACAGTGGGCGGAGCTGCGTGCGTCTTCAGCCCGGCGACGATGTGCTTGTGAGCCAAAACCTGACCAGCGCTCTTACAGAGGGAGAAACATACGAGATTTCTTTTTGGTATAAGCCAAGCTCGTCCGACGCAAGAATTGTGGTCCAGATCCAAAGCGAGGGCGTGAATCAGGTCACATTCACGTCGGGTCGCGATATCGGCCGCACGGGGCTCGACGGCGGCCACGAACAGCTTTCGCCGGACTCGTTCGAGGTCTGGGGCTGTGGGAATGACATCTGGCATCAGTCTGACGCCTTTTATTTCCTGTACGCGGCGATGGAAGGAGACGCGAGTATCGAGGCGACGGTTGAATGGATCGGAACCGTTCCCGACCCGTGGTCGAAGGCGGGCGTGATGATCCGTGACTCACTCCAACCCGGCAGCGCCCATAGCATGATGATCCTGTCTCTGAACTATGGAACGCGGTTGCAGTTCAGACCGTTCAGCGGGATGGATTCGCAGGACTATCCCGGCCCCGCGCTGAGAGGCAAGGCACGTTTCCGGTTGACCCGAACCGGCGAGGAATTCTCCGGTGAGGTCGACCAGGGAAACGGATTTGAGCCGTTTTTCAACGGACTCCAATTTCCGATGACGTCCCCTGTATACGTGGGGCTGTGTGTAACGTCCCACGCCGATCGGGATCGGGGACTGGCCCGAGCACGCTTCACACAGGTTGCCCTCTCGGGAGGGAGCGGTTCGGGCCAACGTTTTACGACGCCGGAACTTCCTTCCGGCGGCCCCACGCCGGGACGTCAAAACTCTCAGTATCGGAGGCAAACCGAGCTGCCGCCTTTTGTGAAGTCGGTAAGTCATCTTCCCGAAACCCCAGACTCTACGGACAAGGTAACGGTCTCTGCGCAGATTCAGGATTCCAACGCGATTCTATCGGTGGATCTCGACTATCAAGTTGTACCCCCGGGGGGATACATTCGTATCACCGATCCCGAGTACCAGACCAACTGGACACGGATACCGATGCGGGATGATGGCGTGCTGCCGGACCGCCGAGCCGGGGAT
>QNCA01000457.1 GCA_003644325.1 Planctomycetota bacterium | reverse complement strand
GCGCCCGGGATTCTTACATGCTCCCATAGTTTGGTATTGACAACGTCGGAATGCGTTTATATGTTATAGGCGTGCATTGAGCAATTGCTGTGACATCGCACGACCCGCCGTCGCGGTTTTCGCTTTTACTTGAACAAACGGGAGTCTATCAGGAGGGTTGGCCATGAAGAGAAGTTTCGGAATCGGCGATATTCTTTTCTGCCTCGGTTGGATATTGATGTTGGCCTTCATCATCATCTGCTTTGTTACAGTAAAGAGTTACAAGGGTAACGCGTGGCCGCTTGTAAACGGAATCATTATCGCCGTGCTGATTGTCGGCGACGGCGGGCTTTTCGCCTACTCGCTGTTCAATCCCAAGGTAATCAAGATTCAGTACATCTTCGCAGGTTTCATCATCCTGTTGCACATTGCAAATCTTGGAATACCGCTGCCCTACGGCGTGGGTCACCCCGGAATGCAGTTCTATGTATTCACGGGTGCGCTCCTCATAGGGGTCGGCACCTACCTCGCCCAGGAGGGCGCGGGCGCTATCATCGGCGGCCCCAAGACCACGACTGCGACTGCGAAAAAGAAGAAAGATTAGCGAGCGGGTACCGGGCAGGTTGCGCTCGCCGCGGTCCGAACGGGCGCGCGGATTTCTGTTGACAACTCGCCGCGGTCCTCTTATATTCTCGCTCAAGCGTCACAGGATATGGCCGTTTGGTGTGCTTCATTTTGTCCGCATATCTTCATTCCAGGTTGCATCGCGTTCATATCGGAAACGAGGAGTTTAACAGGGAGGGTAATGTTATGAAACGAAGCATCGGTGTGGGCGACATACTTATCGGCGTGGGGCTTCTGTTGATGCTGGTGTTCCTTGTGATTGGTTTTGCCACGAACTCGGGCAGAGCCGCCCCAGGCGGCATGAGCGCGCTGTTCGGCGGAATGGGCGGCATGAGCGGCGCGAAGTGGCAGTTCGGCTGGGCCAGCGTCACCAGCATCATACTGTGGTTCGTGATGATAGGCGGGGGCCTGCTGCTTTTCCTCAGCCTGATGAAAGGCGACCTGAAAATCCTCAACATTCATTACGCACTGGCGGGCTTCATGATCCTGCTGCACTTGCCTATCAACGTGACGTCTTACGCGGGGATAGGCGGGCCGCTCTCGTTTTACATCTTCCTGGGCGCGCTGCTCGTAGGCATCGGCACGTACATGGCCACCACGGGCATGGACTTCCTGAAGTTAGGCGGCGAGAAAAAGAAGGCCGAAAAGTAAGACAAACAGCGCCGCACGGCCGGAAAGTCTCATCGAACCGCAGCGCTGTTCCTCATATTGTCGGAGCGTCGGAAAGGTGACTGTCACCATTACCCATTCGGACCCTGGCGGGTCCTCAGGGCGAGGACCCGGAACGGGCGGAGCGCAGACCCCGACGCAGTCGGAGGCCAGCTCGTAGATGGTGACTGTCACCTTTCAATAAATCCTCCCATTGCCCCCCCCACAAGGAATGAAGGTGTAGTTCCCGCAGTGCCCCCCCCTTTGTCGAGTCACTTTCGCCGAAAAAGCCCCTCGTAAGTCCAATAATCGTGAATAAAGACCACAGACTATAGCCCATGGTCAAAGCGGGCAAATATGCAAAGAGGAAACTGAAGAAATATCTCAAAAGCGGTGAACCCATGCCGGCGAAGAATCAGTTTAAGAGGACAAAAGATGAGTTGCTTGCGGAGTTGCGGCGGGTGGCGCGGAAAACGCGGCGTCCGACGGTTACCATCCGCGAATTCAAGCAGCACTCCCGGCACTCGCTGTCGTGCTACAAGCGGCGGTTCGGGACGTGGAACCGGGCGCTGGCCGCTGCGGGGCTGAGGACGGGCCTTGTCACGCGGAGGAATCCGATAGACCCGGCAGAGGAGTTGTGCCGCATCGCGACGCACTATGTGAAACGAAAAGGGAAGAAGGAAAATATCACGACAGGACGGCCCCTTCATTTCGGGAGAAAATTAGGATTTCGGGGAATACTGTACGAGCCGCAGAGCGAGCATGCGGTGATTCACCTGTTCGGAACGGTCAGCGAGAAGATGGGCTACCGCATAGAGAAGATTCGACACGCCTACCCGGACTGCATCGCGCTGAGGAAGGTCCCGGGCGGACGCGGCGCGTGGGAGCGCGTGCGGGTCGAGTTCGAATTGCGTTCATCCAATTTCCGCCTGCACAAGCACGACCCGGCGTACTGCGACGCCATTATCTGCTGGGAGCACGACTGGGAGGATTCTCCACTGGAAGTGATAGAACTGAAGCGCGTGGTAGAAGCCTTAACCGCAGAGAGATGAAACCACAGATAAACACGGATGAACACATATTTCAACCTTTTACCGCCAAGGACGCCAAGAGCGCCAAGAGAAATAGCCTCAGATAAACGCAGATGAACGCAGATTAAAATAGGAACTGGGAGTGTAAACGGGAGTGTAGGAAGTAAAATAGGGAGTGTAAACTTTTTTCTGTAAAATAAGGCCATCGTATGCTTCGATTAAAGGATTGTGTTTAAGTGTTGTTTCACAAAAACCTTTGATCGGGAGGCAAGCGATGGCCCACAACAAGTATG
>QNCA01000041.1 GCA_003644325.1 Planctomycetota bacterium | reverse complement strand
CTGAAGGGAAGCCTCTGTGGAAATATCTGGAAGGCGGCGAGGAAGTATGGAGACGGGCGGCGGGCTACTGCCGGGAAGAGGGAAAGCACACCGCGCTTGTATCCTTGGTGCGCAAGGATGCTCCGCCTGTCGCCGCCGACATGGTGGTCGTACCGAGACACGACGGCGGCGGCGACACAATCGGCTACGTCGCAGTCCTCAACGAGGTCTCCGGCCGGGAGCAGAGCGGAGCCGGCACCGATCGCTACACGGAGAGACTGAGGTCGCTCCTGCAGGACCGTTCCGGCGAGTTGATACTCAAGAACAGGGAACTGGAACAGGCCAACAGAAACATGGTGCGTCTCCACGAGAAGATGGAGATGCAACATGCGCGATTGAAGGCCGCCCATGATTTCCTCGACAACATCCTCAATACCATCCCCACCGGCGTGTTTACCGTCGACAGGGAAGGGCGAATAACTTCTTTCAACAGGTTTGCCGAGCAAATAACCGGCTTCGGCGCAGCCGAGGTGATTGGGCGTAAATGCGCGATTTTGAGGGGAGGCGCCTCCACGGGAGCGTGCGATCTCTTTGATGACGGGAGCGACCGACAACTTACCGGCAAGAAATGCACAATACTCGGCAAGGATGGCCGCCCCATCGACATCATAAAAAACGCATCCACTCTCAGGGACGAGTCCGGCAATGTCGTCGGCGGCGTGGAATCATTTGTGGACATAACCAAACTAAGCGAAGCCGAGAAGAAACTGCGCGAGGCCGAGGGACATCTTCAGAACGTGCTGTCCTGCGCCGTCGATGTTGCGGTATTCACGACGGACTGCGACGGCACACTGACCTTCGCCAACGAGGGCGTCCAAAGGCTCTTTGACCAAGAACCCCGGGAACTCATCGGGGAAAAGGTCCAGGAAACGCTCTTTCAAAGCGACGAAGGATATTCGTTGTGGTCGGAAATCACCGGACACGCCCTCGAAAACGGGCGCTTTGAGGGAACGGTAGGATTCGCGCGCAAGAACGCCCGCCCCCTGAAAACATATCTGACGCTCATGCCGCTTACCAACATCGAAGGACGTCACTACGGATACGTGGCGGTGAGCAGGGCGAGGACCGACGCGGAAGAGAAGTATGTCTCTCCGGTCGAAAAGATGACACATGAAATTCTGACGAGCATGTCGGAGCCGTCTCTCATGCTGACCAGTGAGGCCGTCGTGTGCTGCGCCAATGATTCCGGCAGGCGGCTGTTCGGCGCGAAAGTCGGCCAAGAGTGGCAGCCGGAATTTGACAGCGCAGAAAAATGGTGGAACGGCGAGGTCTTTGAGAGCCTCCTGTCGGGCGATAATGTCAACCCGGTGACTTTTGAGGCGGCGGTCGGACACAGGTCCTACGAGATTACGCTTACGCCCGTGACCTCGAAAGACATCGAGGGCACGCTCATTGTGACCGGCCGCGACGTTACCGAGTCCGCCGCTCTCCGCAACCAGATGGTTCAACAGGACAGGCTGGCTACCATCGGCACTCTTGCCGCGGGAGTCGTCCACGATCTCAACAACATACTGGGCGGCATACTCGGCTATGCAAGCCTGGCCCGCAAGGACGGCGCTTACACGAAAAAACTGCTCGATGTGCTGGAGACGCAAGGCGCAAGGGCGACAGAAATGCTGCAGGGGCTGCTCGATTTCTCGCGAAAGCCGCAGCGCCCCGTAGAGTTTGCGGAACTCCCCAGGGTGGCCGACGAGGTCCTGGCGCTTGTAAAGCGCGACATGGAGAAGCACGGCATTGAAATCCGGCGCGATTACCAGAGCGTTCCCAAAACCCTCCTGAACGTCGGCCAGATACAGCAGGTGCTGCTCAACCTTTTCATCAATGCCCGCCAGGCCATGAAAGACGGCGGCACGCTGACTGTCGCCTCCCGACGTGAGCGCGACAACGTGGTGATACGTGTGAGCGACACCGGCTGCGGCATCAGGCCCGAGGACCGCGCCAGGGTATTCCAGCCGTTTTACACCACGAAAAGCGCCGGCAAGGACGGCCGCCGGGACGGCGTCGGGCTGGGTTTAAGCGTATCCTATAACATTGTAAAGAAACACCGCGGCAGCATACGCATCGAGAGCGAACACGGCAAAGGCAGCACGTTCATCGTGGCCCTGCCCGTAGTCGGAGACTCTTCAGGCGCGGCGCAATCACGCGAGCATGAAAACCAGGACCTGATATGGCGGACAAAAAACGCCAGGAAAATCATGGTGGTCGACGACGAGGCCGTCCTGCGCTCTCTGTACCGCGAAATCCTCACCGCGGCCAACCACGAGGTCGTCTGCGTCGAAGAAGGAGGGAAGGCGCTGGAACTCCTGGCCGCGGAGCAATTCGACCTCGTATTCCTGGATATCACGTTGCCCGGCGACATGAACGGCATTGAAACATTCGAAAATGTCAGGCGGATTGCCCCCGGCGTGAAAGTCGTCCTTGCCACCGGCAGCCTGGAGCACGCGCGCATCCAGCCGTACATCGACCGCGCCGACGCCTTCCTGCAAAAGCCGTTTACCATGAACGACCTGCTGCCGCTCGCAAATGAATTGTAACGGAGTTAATGACTGAAAGGTGACTGTCACCATCTACGAGCCGGCCCCCGACTGCGTCGGGCCTGCGCTCCGCCCGTTCCGGGTCCTCGCCCTGAGGACCCGTCAGGGTCCGAATGAGTAATGGTGACTGTCGCCTTTCCGCGAAATGATACGGGCGTACCCGAAACCTATCGTTTTCTTCAGGACTTCTTCAGGTGGAGACCTCACCGTGAAAAACAGAGAGACAGGCCTCCGGCACATCCTTGACGCAGCCGACGAACTCGCCGACACGGGCAACCTGCTCGCCATGCACTCGGCGGTCAAGGCCGCGCAACTCGGCGAACTCGCCGGCCCGGACCTCCGTATCGAGGGCGACGACCCGATCTGGGAGAAGATAATAAAGGTTGCGCGGGAGACCTCACGAACGGTACGACGCGTAAGCGTCAATCACGACACATCCGACGACAAAAACCTGGAGGCCATCTCCAAAAGGCTTGACGCCCTCAAGGAGGACGTGGAAAAACTCTGCGCGCCCCCCTCGCGCCACAGGAACGGCCGCCACCCCGCCTACAGCCCCGCTTCAATAATGCGCCGCTGCACGCGCATAATAAGGAATACCGACGAACTGCACAACCTCCTCAACGACCAATGCAGCGGATAGGAAATCGAAGGTTTTGACCAAGAGTCTATCCCGATAGGCTCTCAGACAATGGGGAGGGCCTACGAATCCAAGGGCGCATTGTAAAGCGTGTCGCGCCGGACGGGGGTGCGGCCGGCCTCCCGAATGAGACCGCGCAACTCTTCCACGCTGACGCCCCGCGGAGTCTCCGCGCCGGCCATGTGCGTAATCTTCTCCTCCACCACCGTGCCGTCGATGTCGTCCACGCCGAAACTCAGCGACACCTGCGACAACTTCAACCCCAGCATTATCCAAAACGCCTTGATGTGGTCGAAGTTGTCCAGCATCAGGCGCGCTATCGCCAGGTGCTTCAGGTCCTCGATGCCCGTCGTGCCGAAACGACGGGAAATGCCGGTGTTGCGCGGATGGAACGCGAGCGGGATGAAAGACATGAAGCCGCCGGTTTCGTCCTGCAGTTCGCGCAGTTTTATGAGATGTTCTATCTTTTCCTCGGGCGTTTCGACGTGCCCGTAGAGCATGGTCGCGTTTGAGCGGATGTTGAGCCTGTGCGCGGTGCGCATGACGTCCAGCCACTTCTCGCCCGGCAGTTTTTCCGGGCAGATTTCCCGCCGCACTCTCGGCGCGAAGACCTCCGCGCCGCCCCCCGGCAGCGAGCCCAGCCCCGCCTCCCGCAATTCCACAAGGGCGTCCCCCACCGGCATCCCCCCCACTCCGGCGATGTGCGCTATCTCCACCGCTGTGAACGCCTGCAGATGGATGTGGGGATGGCGCGAGCGTATCTCGCGCAGCATTTCCGTGTAGAACTCAAACGGCAGGGCGGGGTGCAGCCCGCCGACGATGTGTATCTCGGTCGCGCCCATGCGCGCCGCCTCGTCGGCGCGGCGGAGTATCTCCTCCATGTCCATCTCGTAAGCGCCGTCCTCGCCCGCGCTGCGACTGAAGGCGCAGAACCGGCACCGGTTCACACAGATGTTCGCGTAGTTGATATGATAGTTGATGATGTAATACGCGCGGTTGCCGTTCTTTCTCTCGCGCACGATATTCGCCAGCCGACCTGTTTCCAGCACGTCGTTGCTCTTGAACAGGGCGACACCGTCGGACGCGGAAAGGCGCTCGCCGGATTCCACCTTTTCCCGAATGGACCGCAATGACTTCATCGTTCTCCCCTGTTCACGAACAGGGTCTGCGTCGGGTAGGCGAATTCGATTTTTTCCTCGGCGAAGCGCCGGTAGATGATTAGATTTATCTCCTGCTGTACGTCCATGTAGGCGTTGTAGTCCGGGCTTTTCACGTAGTAAACGAACTCGAAATTCAGGGAGAAGTCTCCATACGCCTTGAAATGCGCCCTGTCGAACCGCGCGGCCTCCTGTGCCTCGATAGCCTCTCTGATTATTGTCGGGATGGCCTTGAGTTTTTCCAGCGGCGTCTGGTAGGTCACCCCGATGGAAGACACCACGCGGCGTTCGTACATTCGCTTGTAGTTGCGGATACGGCTGTTCAAGAGGTCCGTGTTGGAAAAGACTATCTGCTCTCCGGAGAGACTGCGGATGCGCGTGGTCTTCAGGCCGATGTGCTCCACCGTGCCGAGATAATCGTCCACGATGACGAAATCGCCTATCACAAACGGCTTGTCCAGCATAATGGAGAAAGACGAGAACAGGTCGCCCAGTATGTTCTGGACCGCCAGCGCCACCGCAACGCCGCCGACTCCGAGGCCGGCTATCAGCGTGGTAACGTCTATGCCGAGGTTGTCCAGTATCAGAAGAAAAACTATCGAATACAGCGCCAGTTTCCCGATAAATCCAAGCGCCTTGATGGTCGTCACGGCGCCGGGGTCACGCTCCATCTTGCGCTTGACATGGCGTGATATGATAAATTCAAGAATCTTGCCGCCCCAGATTGCGCCCTGGATGAACAGCGCGATGACGGCAAGCCTGCCTATCCAGAACATTATCAGCGGCGCAAGAACAAGAAACTGCGAACCCACATATACCGACAGCGCTAGAAGGAGAAAGAAATTAGTGCCCTTTATCAGGCCCGCCACCAGGTCGTCCCACTCCGTCTTTGTTTTCTTGGAAAAGTCCGCGGCCCTGGCTGCGATAATCCCCTTCGTTATCTTCAGGAACACAAAAACCGCAACGACGCTCCCCGCGGTAATCAGCCACTTCCACACTGGGTTATTAAGATATGTCGTGTAAAGAAAATCCATCTCTCGCTCCTGAAATCATGGAACCTGAAACCTGAAACCATTACAGGCCGTATTCTCTCCACCTGCGCGTCACGCGCTCGATGACCTCCGGGGTCATTTTGATTTCGTCGGGCCAGTCACGCGTGAAGCCTTCGCCCTTCCACTTGCGCGTGCCGTCGATGCCCATCTTTGAGCCGTAGCGCGGCAGGCGCGAGGCGTGGTCCAACTCGTCCACCGGTCCGTGCGCGAACTCGATGTCCCGCTCCGGGTCGATGTTGTTCAGGACCTTCCAGACCACACGGCTCACGTCGTGGACATCGACGTCATCATCCACCACGACGATGACCTTCGTAAACATCATCTGTCCCAGGCCCCACAGGGCGTGCATTACCTTGCGGGCATGGCCGGGATAGGCCTTGCGAATGGACACTATCACAAGGTTGTGAAACACGCCCTCGAAGGGCATGTGAATATCGATTATTTCGGGCAACTGTTTGCGGATAACCGGCAGGAAGATGCGTCCGACGGCGCGGCCGATGCAGCAGTCTTCCATCGGCGGAACGCCGACGACCGTCGCATGGTATATGGGGTCCTTCCGGCGCGTAACGCATGTTACGTGAAAGACCGGGAACTCGCCGGGCAGAGAGTAAAAGCCTGTATGGTCTCCGAAGGGTCCTTCCGGGCGCGACTCTTCCGGGTCAACGTAGCCCTCCAGGACGACCTCGGCATTGGCGGGCGCCTCTATTTCGCATGTCTCGCATTTCACCATATCGACGGGTTTTTTGCGGATGAAGCCTGCGAGGACCATTTCGTCGAAATCGTCCGGCAGCGGCGCCGCGCCGCAGAAGGTAACGACCGGGTCGGCGCCTATCGCGACCGCGACGGGCATGCGCTCGTTTCTCTCTTTATACGCGCGGTAATGCGCCGCCCCGCCCTTGTGGACGTGCCAGTGCATGCCGGTCGTCGTGTCGTCGTATACCTGCATTCGGTAGATGCCGCAGTTTTGCCCGCCGGTGGCGGGATGCCGCGTGAAGACCAGCGGCAGCGTGATGAAGCGCCCGGCGTCCAAAGGCCAGCATTTCAGGGCGGGGAGCCGGGAAAGCGATATGTTTTCGCGCTCGATGACTTCTTTGCACGGGCCGTTCTTGACCGTCCTCGGGAAGAAGTCGGCAAGGCGCATGAGTTTCGGGATGGACTTTATTTTCCCGATGAGTCCGGCGGGTTGCGGCCCCGCCGGTATCATCTCGACCCGCGCGGCGATTTCGTCCATCGCTTCAACCCCCAGCGCCATTGCGATGCGCCGGTCGGTGCCGTAGGCGTTTATCAGCAGGGGCACATCGCTCCCCCCGACTTTCTCGAACAGGAGGGCGGGGCCGCCGGCCTTGACCACTCGCGACGCAATCTCGGTGATTTCCAGTTCGGGGTCAACCTCGGCCTGGATTCGCTTCAGTTCTCCGGCGGCTTCCAGCGCCCGGATGAAATCTCGAAGGTCCCTGAATGGCATAATAATTGAGTAACTCAGAGTTTGTCGGAAAGGTGACAGTCACCTTTCAGTCGCCTTTCACGCTTCTGCGCCAGTAGTCCAACGTATCGGCGAGAGTTTCCCTGAATGTGCGTTCCGGGCGCCAGCCGGTCGCGGCGCGGAACTTCGCGCAGTCGCCGTAAATGTCCGGCGTGTCCGACGGGCGCATCTTTTCGGGGTCGCGCTCGACTTTTATTTTTGCGTCGGACATGTTCAGCAGCATGTCCAGGACGTCCCTTATGAGATAACTGCGTTCGGAGCCGAGGTTGTAAACTTCTCCGTTACCCTCGCATTTGTCCAGCGCCATGACGTAGGCTCGAACGATGTCGCGCACGTCGCTGAGATCGCGCCTCGATTCCAGGTTGCCCACGCGCATGACCGGCTCGCGCGCGCCCGCCTCTATCTCGGCGATCTGTTTGGCGAAGTCCGAGCAGACGAACTTGGGCGACTGCCCCGGGCCGGTGTGGTTGAACGGCCTGACGCGGACGATTTCCATGCCGTGGTGTCTCACGTACTGCGCGCTCATCATCTCCGCGGCGAGTTTGCTCACGGCGTAGGGATTCGTGGGCGCGGGTCGGTCTTCTTCCGTCAGGGGCAGGTCCTCGGGATTTACGCTGCCGTAAACCTCCGCGGTGCTCACGAAAAGTGTCTTGGCTTTGAGGCCCGTCTCCAGCAGGCAGTCGCAGAGGTTTATCGTGCCGAACAGGTTCACCTCGAAGACCAGGTGCGGGTTCTCGAAACTCACGGGAACAAAGGCAATCGCGGCAAGATGGAAGATGCGGTCGGGTCTGAACTGCTCGAGGACGGATGCGACCTGCTCCCTGTCGCGAACGTCCAGATTATATGTTTTGACCCTTCCCGCGAGATCGCCGAGCAGTTTCAAGTCGGGGTCGTAATGAAACGTCCCCCCCACCTCGTCCCCACGCCCTAAAAGCAGTGAGGTGAGATGCGACCCCACGAAGCCGTCGATGCCGGTAATCAGTGATTTCATTGCGCTCTCCTGCTTTTTACACGGTGACGGATAAAGATGACGGTCACCATCTACGAGCCGGCCCCCCCGGCAAGTCCCCGGCCGTACCCGTTCAGGTCCTCGTCCCGAGGACCCTCAGGGTCCGAGGGAAAGACCGAGCCCTTTACGGCTCGGGGCGGGCGGCGTCTGACCCCTCTCGCCGCTTACGTTATTCCGTGTTTCTTCCTGAGCAGTTCGAGGTCGCTCTCGACCATCATCTTGACGAGCCCTTCAAAGGTAACCTCCGGTTCCCAGCCCAGTTTCTTCTTGGCCTTGGCGGGGTTGCCCAGGAGCAGGTGCACCTCGGCGGGACGGTAAAACTTGGGGTCCTGCACGACATATTTCTTGTAATCGAGGTCCAAATAGCCGAACGCCAGTTCGACGAGTTCACGGATTGAGTGGGTCTCTCCCGAAGAGACCACGTAGTCGTCGGGCTCATCCTGCTGGAGCATCGCCCACATCGCCTTCACGTAGTCCCCGGCGAAGCCCCAGTCGCGCTTTGACTCGAGGTTGCCCAGGCGCAGTTCTTTTGCGAGGCCGAGTTTGATTTTCGCGGCGCCGTCGGTCACCTTGCGCGTGACGAACTCCAGGCCGCGGCGCGGCGACTCGTGGTTGAACAGTATGCCGCAGCAGCCGAAAATGTCGTACGACTCGCGGTAGTTCACCGTGATGTATGGCCGTAGACCTTTGCCACGCCGTAGGGGCTGCGCGGGTAGAAGGGCGTTTCCTCCGTCTGCGGCGTTTCCTTTACCTTGCCGAACATCTCGCTGCTGGACGCCTGGTAGAACCTTATCTTGCGGTTTACCTGCCGGACGGCCTCCAGCATTCGCGTTACCCCCAGCGCGGTGAACTCGCCGGTAAGTACCGGCTGGTCCCACGACGTCGGCACGAAAGACATCGCCGCCAGGTTGTAAATCTCGTCCGGCTGGACCTCTTCCACCATGCGGATTATCGACAACTGGTCGAGCAGGTCGGCCTGGTGCAGCTTGATATTGTCCAGCAAATGGTCAATCCGCTCGAATTTCTCCGTGCTGCTGCGGCGGACCATGCCGT
>QNCA01000040.1 GCA_003644325.1 Planctomycetota bacterium | reverse complement strand
TGAAAAAGATATACGGAGCGCCGGTTGGATATTCCGGCCATGAGCGCGGTACGGCCGTGCCGGTGGCGGCGGCGGCGCTGGGCGCAAACGTAATCGAGAAGCACCTTACCCTTGACAGGACGATGAAGGGCCCGGACCACCCGGCCAGCCTGGAGCCGGAGGAGTT
Organism: Planctomycetota bacterium; assembly: GCA_003644325.1. GTDB lineage: Bacteria > Planctomycetota > B129-G9 > B129-G9 > B129-G9 > B129-G9. The sequence continues at coordinate 8,802 of QNCA01000040.1, read as the reverse complement.
GATTCGGATGGTGAAAGAGATACGGATAGTGGAGGAGTCGCTGGGCAGTCCGTGCAGGTGGCTGACGCGCGGGGAGTACATGAACCGCGAAGTGCTGGGCAAGAGCCTGGTGGCCGCGCGCGACATCCGCAAGGGCGAAGAGATAACGCGCGACATGATTACCGCCAAGAGTCCGGGAAAGGGGGTCAACCCGCAACGCATCGACGAACTGACCGGAACAATCGCTACACGCGACATCCGCGCGGACGATTTTTTTCTGGAAAGCGACCTGGGTGTCGCGAAGGACGACCGCGGCGTGTCGGCGTTTCCAAAGAAATGGGGCGTTGTGGTCCGCTTCTCCGATATTAACAAGTTCATCGAGTACAGCCCGTACCTGGTGGAGTTTCACCTGACGGAGAGAGACATGAAATCGCCGAGGGTCGAAGGAAAGTACACGCAGGAACTGTCTCTGCATGTGGCCGAATACATAGGCGAGAACCTGGTGGACCTGTGTTCGCGCGATGAGGAGATACGCGAACGCTCCGTAAACCGGGTGCGGGAGACCGTCGATCTGGCGCTGCGGCTGGCGCCGCATTTCAGCGACGCGGCTCCGCCGCGCCTGGTACTCCATCCGGGCGGGATGAGTTTCGAGCAGGAGCCGCCCGAAGCGGGAGCGGAACTGCTGGCGAATCTCAAGAAGTCGCTGAGTGAGATTGACTCGAAAGGAACGACATTACTGCTGGAAAACATGCCGCCGAGGCCGTGGTACTTCGGCGGCCAGTGGTTTCACAACGTATTCATAGATGCGCGGGAGATGGCGACGTTTTACGAGGAAACGGGCAGCGGGATGTGTCTTGACGTGTCGCACGCGAAACTCTCGGCCAACTTCCTGCGGTGCGATTTCAACGAGTACGTCCATACCCTTCTGCCCTATGTCCGGTACGTACACGTGGCCGACGCCGCGGGCACCAGCGGCGAGGGCCTGCAAATAGGAGAAGGCGAGGTGGATTTCGAATCGTTGTGGCGGCTGATTGGAAGACTTGACGTGGTATTCATTCCCGAAATATGGCAGGGCCACAAGTTCGGCGGCGAGGGCTTCCTGACGGCGCTGGGCCGCCTGGCCGATATCGCGGCGCGAGTGGAATCTGAGAGGAGCATTGTCTGATGAAGGTTCCCGCAATCGACCTGAAGGCCCAGTACGAGAAAATCGGGGAGGAGGTGGAAAGGGCCGTTGCGGAGGTGGTCAGGGAACAGATGTTCATCCTCGGCCCAGCGGTGGAGAAGTTCGAGATAGAAGTCGCGCGTTATCTCGGAGCGAAATATGCCATCGGCGTCAGTTCCGGCAGCGACGCGCTGCTGCTGTCGCTGATGGCGCTGGGTATCGGTCCGGACGACGAGGTGATAACGCCGGCCTTCACCTTCTTTGCAACCGCCGGGTGCATAGCCCGCCTCGGCGCGAAGCCGGTGTTCGTGGATATTCGCCCTGATACGTTTAACATCGATGTCATGCAGGTTAAGGAATCGATAACCCGCCGAACCCGGGCTATCATCCCCGTGCATCTGTACGGCCAGCCTGCTGAAATAGAGGATATCGTGCAGGCAGGCGGGAAATATGGCGCGCCGGTGGTGGAAGACGCCTGCCAGGCAATGGGCGCGCGCATAAACCGCAAGGCGGCGGGGACGTTCGGACTAGCCGGCTGCTTCTCCTTCTACCCTTCCAAGAACCTGGGTGCGTGGGGCGAGGGCGGGTTGATAGTTACCGAGGACGACCGACTGTCGCGCCTGTTGCGCTCACTGCGCAATCACGGCGAGATGGGACGCTACCGCAACGAACGAATCGGGATCAACGGGCGCATGCACGGGATACAGGGAGCGGTGCTGAGCGTGAAACTGAAGTATCTCGATGAATGGAACGCCGCGCGCCGCGACGCCGCCGCCCGGTACGACGGTCTTTTCCGGGACGCCGGCCTCGGCGAGTTCGTAAAGACCCCGGTCTCGACAGGCGGCGGACATATCTACCATCAGTACGTAATCCGTGCCGCACGCCGCGACGACCTCCTGGAAGACCTGCGCGATGAGGGCATCGGCTGCACGGTGTATTACCCCGAGCCGCTCCATCTGCAGCCGTGCTTCAGCGAACTCCACTACAAGAAAGGCGACCTGCCGCACACCGAGCAAGCCTGCCGCGAGGTGCTGGCGCTGCCGATATACCCGGAAATCACCGAGGAACAACAGCGCTACGTCGTGGACAAGATAAAAGAGTTCTACGAAAAGCGGGAAGGAAAGTGAGGTAAAAGGTAAAAGGTGAAAGGTGAAAGGTCACAGTAGCAGTAAGCAGGCAAGCAGGAAAGGAAAATTGCTTTGTCACTTTGCTACTTTCTCAAGTTGACTGAGTTTTTGTTAACCTCGGTGACTGTTACCGTAAGGCCCGGCAAAATGGAAACTTATAGTCAAACATCCGGCATTGCCCGGAAAAAGTCAGTCAACTTGAGTACTTTGCCACTTCTTGTTGACTTTTGAATTTTGAATCTTGAATTTGGGAATCCGATTCAGTCCCCCCGCTTGCGCTTACGGGCAAGCGATTCAAGTCCCTGTTTGTTTGGCCGTCACGTCGAGAAGAAGGGCTTCAAGCCTGTCTACATGTCTCTTCCAACTGTATTTTCCGATGGCGATGTCGCGGTTGCGGCGGCCCATCTCCGCGGCGCGTTGAGGCTCGGCCGCCAGTTCCAGTATGGCCCGCCCCAGAGCGCCCCCGTCATGCGGCGGCACAATCGTACCCGACTCCCCCTCCTTTATTATATCCGGCAGCGGCGGACAGTCGGTGGTAACCACGGGCAGTCCCGCGGCCATGTACTCGAACACCTTCAGCGGCGAGCCGAAGTAGAACTCATCCTTCCCCTCGGGCGGCTGGTACGGGGCTATGCCGACGTCGGCACAGGCGGCGTATAGCGGCAAATCCTCGGGCGAGACCGCCCCGGGCAGCACAACGCGGCTGCCCAGGCCGAGGGTGTCTATCCTTGACCTGAAAGATTCGTACTCGTCACCCTGCCCCGCCAGGAGGAACATCACTCTGTCATCCTTGCAGGCCGCTTCAATCGCCTCCGGCAAAACGTTGAAGCCCTGCCAGTTCATGAATGCGCCCGCGTAGAAGACGACGAATTTGCCATCGAGGCCCAGGTCTTTTTTTAGTTGCGCGGTTTTTTCGGAATCACGCAGATCCGGAGTGAACTTGTTTATCGCGACGCCGAGGTCGAGGACTTCCACCCTGCCGTCGAACCATGCGGGAATCGACGAGGGATTCGCGGTGAATACCAGGCTGGACCTTCGGTACTGGGTTCGGAACCACCACGAGAGGAGATGGCGCGCCGGCGGCAGGCGCGCTATCGCATGTCTCTTGAGGACCATGTCGAAGTGAGGCGCGGGGCCGTTAACGTCAAGCGCGAGCGGTATGTTCATTTTGCGTGAAAGAATCGCGCCGGCTCCGCCGGGTATCGCCAGGCGCTCAATGATGACATCCGGCTTTTCCCGGCATGCCCTGCGCGCGGCGCGAAGCGCGCGTAGCGGAACGATGACGCCGCCGATGTGCATGTTCACTTCGACTACCGTGAGATTCCTTGGGGGAACCCGCTCATGTCGTTCACGGCGTGTGCGCGCAGCGATAAGGGTGACACGGTGTCCGCGCCGCGCCAGTTCCGCGGCGACCTCCCACGTATGCACCGAGCCGCCGTGACCGGCGAAAAGTTCGGTACCCGCTACATAGAGAATCTCAAACCGTCCCCTAAAGGGGGCAGGCTCCTTTAGGGGATGGTTTGATGTTGGGGCCGTTTTTCCGAGGCGATCGATGAATCGGTTCTTCAGTGAACGTACGCCCTGCAAGATGAAGCGGGGGACATACGAAATCGCCAGAAGCGCCGCCGCCCTGCCGCTGAGCGGTCTTTGGGCAAATGCGCGCCTGAGGTAACTCCTCGCGGGTTTCACGTCGAGCCTGCGCAGCGTGCGCTCGCCCGCGAAGAGATAAAATTCACGGCGGAACCGATAGGAGTCGATAAAGCGCTGGAAATCCCCCGCCGCGGCAAACCGGTCGTAACTGTCACGACCGAGTTTCTTCCTCTCCAGCGCGAAGACCTTTACCAGCGTGCCGTACTCGTCCTGTAAATGCCGTTTCGCAATCGATATCTGGCCGGGATGTTTCCTGACGATGTAGAGGCCTTCGGGCAGGCAGTGTACCTTGCCGGCTTCCGTCACGCGGAGGTTGAGGTCGTAGTCCTGCGAGTACGTAAACGCGGGGCGGTAGCCGCCGACCTCATCCAGGGTCTCCCTGCGCATCATGTAGTTTCCCGAAAGGATGTTTCCATGGGGCAGGGCACGGCGTATGACGGCATCATCTTCGGGCGTGAGAATCGTGTAGAGGGGATTCAGTCTTTCATCGGCCATGACCGTGCGACAATAGACGGCGCAGACATCAGGATGCTCATCGAGGAAGGCGGCCTGTCTTTCGAGACGCCCGGGGGCGGAAATATCGTCCGCATCGTGCTGTGCGATGTATCGCCCCCCGGCGACGGTCAGGGCATTGTTTCGCGCGGCGCCCGAGCCGACATTTTGCTGATGCAGGACGCGCACCCTGGGGTCGCGGGCGGCATACCGTTCCAGTATGTCGCCGCTACCGTCGGCCGAGCCGTCGTCCACCGCGATTATCTCGAAGTCCTGGAAAGTTTGGGCCAGCAGGCTGTCCAGCGCGTCGGGCAGATATTCAGCCGCGTTAAAAACGGGCATCACGACCGTTACCCTGACCTGTGATTTTTCTTCCTGCGGTGCCATTGATTCTATTTTACTCAATCTGATTTCTTGCGGTGACAGTCGCCAATCTACTATCCGTTCCGACAAGGTCGGAACGGCTCCGTAATTGGTGACAGTCACCTTTCGCGGTTCTTTAACCGGTCAGTCTTCAATGGTGACAGTCACCAAAGTACCGACGGCGGCCCGCCGGCGACGTTAAAACGGCGTCTCCCGCGATAACATACCAGCGGAGGATTCCGCTTCGGCCGTTTTTGAAAGCAGCGCTTGAATCTCCGGCGAGAGACGCTTTGTCCACTGTTTTCGCAAGAAACGGCTCTTAAAGGATTCGAGGGTTTTGAGTATCGGATAAGGAAGATAAGATTTCGCAAAAAGCAGCCGGGCGGAGTTTTTCTTCATGTCGCCCTGCATTGCCTGTCTCAGGTGTTTTCTGGCTTCGGTTATCTTGAAGTTCCTCAGGAAGCGCCGACCCGCGAAAAAGAAGAAAAGCGGGCTGAGGTCGTAATTCACGAGAAACTTATCAATATCCCCCGCCCCGCTGAATTCATGGTAACTGTCCCGTCCCCGCAATTTTCTTTCAAAGAGGAAGGTACACGCCAGGGCGCCGAACTTCACCTGCTCCGAATGCCGTGTAACGGAAGTCTGATTCGGGTGGCTTCTATAGACGTAAAGGGCGTGAGGCAGACAGAAGACCTTGCCCGCCTCGGCAACGCGCAGATTCATGTCGTAGTCCTGCGCATAGCGGAATGCCTCGCGCAGTCCGCCGACTTCATTGAGAGCGCTCTTGCGGATCATGAAGTTCGGCTGAAGCGCGTTGCGGTAATGTAATATCTTCAGGATTTCAGCGTGTTTCACGGGGGCGCAGATTGTGAGTTCGGGTTTCAGGCTTTCGTCGGCGAGGACGGTCCAGCAGTATGCGGCGCACACGTCGGGATGTGTGTCCAAGAAGGCGGCCTGTCTTTCCAGCCGCGTCGGGACGGACAGGTCGTCGGCGTCCTGCTGGGCGATGTAGCGTCCTTTTGCCAGCGCTATGCCGGTGTTTCGCGCGGCGCCGCAGCCGCCGTTTTCCCTGTGTACTACTCGAATCCTGGCGTCTCTTGCGGCGTATTCGGCGAGCACTCGGGCGCTGTCGTCGGTTGAGCCGTCGTTCACCGCGACTATCTCGAAGTCCCGGAACGTTTGGGCCAATAGGCTGTCCAGCGCATCGGGTAGATACTTCGCCGCGTTGTAAACCGGCATTATGACCGTTACAGTTGGCGTATCATGAGGGTTCATTCCCGGCCTTTCCTGCGGAACAGTCTGCGGATTCGTTTCCAGTTGTGTCTTATCAGTTCCCTGTCCTTTTCGTCAATCAATCCAAAAGCGAAAAGCAGTGGGACGTAAACGGCCGACATGACGACGCCAGCCAGCAGGCATGCCTCCAGCCTGCCGGGCAGCGCGCGCGACGCTCCCCACGCCACAACGCCGGAGATAAGCGCGACCGACAGCACCGCCAGCCACCTGCGCACGGGCCATATATCGGCCCATTCTATCTTCAACTCGCGTTTTATACGACAGAACATGGCGGCGCGGGCCAGAAGCCCGACTGCGACCATCGCCACCGGCGGACCGTAAAAGCCCATCAGATATATGGACGCTATCGTCGCGCCGATAGTGAGCAGGGTACGGCAGACCGACACCCCGAAGATGAATTTCGTCCTGCCCAGGGCCGCCAGCACGTTGGCCTGCATGGCCGCGAACATCGGCACCACGAAAAGACAGATGCGAAAAAGCCACACTCCATCCGCGTACTCGTCCGTAAAAAGCAGCAGGAATACCTTGTCCGAGACCGCCATGAACAGGGCGAAAAGCGGCAGCAGAAGGATGGATGCCCTGATTACGGCATCGTGCCAGAGTTTCAGCAGACCCGCGCCGTCGCCGTCCCTGTGCATGACGGCGATGCGCGGAGAGATGACCGTCGCAATGGACGTGCCTATCGTCTCCGCAAACGGAATCTGCATCGCGCCTATGGAGTAAACCGCGAACCTGTCGGTCGTGAGATAAAACGGCATTATCATCTTGTCGGCGCGGCCGGCTATTGCGGGCACGGCGGTGGAAAGCCCCAGGGGCGCCGCGTAGGCCATCTGCCGCCGGAACAGCCGCCAGGAAAGCCGCAGGTTGCCCCACTGCAAGCCCTGCAACGCCAGAAATGTGGTGATAACCATCCTGGCGCCGGCGAAGACGTCCAGCCAAATCACGCAGGTGTCCAGGCCCTCGCCCATCCAGGCAGGCAGCGCAAAGCACACCAGCAGCCCCAGGGAATCCAGAATTATCAACCCCGCCGCGATGAGCGTACGCTCGTAAAGGACGAACAGCCGCCGGGTGTAAGTAACGCTTATCTCAAAGAGCACGAACACGGCAAACAACGGCAGGAGGCCGGTGAGTTCCGGCGTTTTATACAGGGCGGATATCCAGGGCGCGCTGACGACCAGCGCCGCACCGGCCAGAACGCCCAGAACAAACAGGGCTATCATTGCCTGCGCGATGTACGCGCTGCGCTCCTTCTTGCCGGCGCGGGAGACAAAGTAAATCAGACTGCCCGGCAGGCCCAGCGCAAAGATGCTCACGACAGGCCCGTTGATGGTCTGCATGAGCATTTGCCACAGGCCGACCATGTTCTTGTCGTGAAGCCAGATGTTCACCAGAACGATGCGTGTCACCATCCTGATGGCGGCGCCCGCGGCTTCGCCGGTCATCAGGTGTGCGGCCTTATCTGAAAGCAACTTGGACATTACTCCCCGTCCTCCGCCTTTTGCGCTTTATTGGTGTGAGATTCTAGCAGATAAGTCCGGCGCGTCCAGCGCTTTCATATTCCAGGAAGCATGTAAGAATCCCGGGAAGCGAGTGACGGGGACTGTCACAATTACGGAACCCCGCGAGCCGCGCGAGCGAAGTCGGTGACTGTCACTAATTACCCGTTCGGACCCTGACGGGTCCTCAGGGCGAGGACCCGGAACGGGCGGAATCTTGTGAGCCTGTCGAGCGAGATTCGTAGGTTACTCAAGTTGACTGACTTTTTCTGGATGATGGTGGGTGCTTGATTATAATCTGCTGCTTCACGACACCTTACGGTGACAGTCACCAATCTACGATCCGTTCCGACAAGGTCGGAACGGCTCCGTAATTGGTGACAGTCACCGGGGTTAACAAAAACTCAGTCAACTTGAGTAGATTAGTGACTGTCACCGTGCCGAGCAGCCACCCGGGATTCTTACATACTTCCCATATTCCAAATCACATTGTTGCATTAACACGCATTTGCTAGAATCCCCCGTCTAAAAACACGTCGGAGCAGGCAATAAACATGGAAGCGAGTGAGATAGAACAGATATTACATGCGGCGCGGGTCGCCGAGTCGATGGGCAGCAAAGGCATCGGCCATCTGACGGGGCGTCTGAACGTGTTGAACTATGTGCGCTTCGCCGACATAGTGCGCCGCGTCCTGGGACAGGGCAAGATCCTTGACAGGGGCTGCGGCTACGGGCAGATGACCCACCTCCTGCGCAACCGGGGCCTGGAGGTGGAGTCTTTCGACATTGTCGCACGCCCAAATATCGACAAACTGCCCATATTCGGCGAGATTGCTATTCGCTACGCCGGCAATCCGCGAACGCTCCCGTACAAAAATGCGGAGTTCGACGCCGTGCTTTCATGCGGAACGCTTGAACACGTTGAGGACGTCTCCGCGTCCATGTCGGAGATATGGCGTGTACTTCGCCGCAGGGGAAAGTTTTTCATCTTCATGCTACCGGGGAAATTCTCATATATCGAATGGCTGAACGACCTTCGGGGAAAGAGCGACCACCCCGTCCGCTATACGCGGTCAAGCGCGACATCACTGCTGGAAGACAATGGTTTCGAGGTTCGCTCTTTCCGGCGAAGGAATATGCTGCCGCGTAACTGCCTGGGCCTGCCCCGCGTGCTTGCTGGAATTTACCGAGAGGCATGGCCCGTCCTTGACCCGCTTGACCGTTTTCTATCCAGGATGCC
>QNCA01000456.1 GCA_003644325.1 Planctomycetota bacterium | reverse complement strand
GGTCCCGGTGGATGTCATCGAAGCCGAACCACTCGTGGGCGGGCAGTGTCGGAACACTGAACACGACGGCTTCCGCTTCGACCCCGACTATCACTTCTTCTTGTACTGCCTCAGCAACTCCAGCACCAACTTCATGTCGGGAAACATCTCCGCGTGCAACTCCATTTCCTTGCCGGTCGTGGGGTGTTTGAAATGTAACTCGTAGGCGTGCAATGCCTGCCTTTTCAACAGGACTTCATCCAACTTTTCCTGTGTCATCTCGCTTGCGACCTCCGGCGGCACAAGGTCTCTCCATCGCAACCTCCTGCGAAACCCGTAATAGCCGTCGCAAATGACGGGATGGCCCAGCGACTTGAGGTGCACGCGAATCTGGTGCGTACGCCCGGTCTTCGGCGCGACCTCGACCAGCGTGAACCCGTCGAATCTCTCCCGAACCAGGTAGCGTGACGTCGACTCCTTGCCCGCCCCGAAGACCACGGCGAATTTCTTCCTCTCGCGGAAATGCCGCGCCAGCGGCAGGTCTATCGTACCGCTGTCGAAGCGCAACTCCCCCTCCGCTATCGCCAGGTACCGCTTCTGAAGCGTGCGCTCGCGGAACTGCACGGTCATCCCCTCGTGCGCCGCGTTGTTCTTGGCCATTACCATCACGCCGCTGGTCTCCTTGTCCAGCCTGTGCACTATCCCCAGCCGCAACTGGCCCGCCGTGTCCGACAGCCGCCCGCAGTGATGCAGCATCGCGTTCACCAGCGTCCCCTTGAAGTGGCCCGGCGCAGGGTGCACCACCAGGCCGGCGGGCTTGTTCACCGCCACTATGTCATCGTCCTCGTACAGGATCTCGATGTCCATCTCCTCCGGTGTCATTTCGAAATCGTCCGGCAGCGCAATCTCCGCAATTATACTCTGGCCCTCGACTATGCGCGTGCTCTGCTTGCAGACGACGCCGTCGATTATCACGTGGCCGGACTTGATGAGTTTCTGGACCAGCGAACGCGACAGCCCCGGCATTCGGCCCGACAGGTACCTGTCGATGCGCCGTCCCGCGTCCTTCTCGGTGGTCAGGAAGACCTGCCTGCCGAAGATGATTGGTTTAATGTCAGACATATATCTCGCTTCATCCTTGCATGAAGGGGAAATCTCTCGCCGACACAGGGGGCAAACGTTGCCCGCCCGGACGCGAGGTGACAGTCACCATCTACGATCCGGCCCCCCCCGACAGGTCGGGGGGTCTGCGCTCCGTAATGGTGACGGTCACCGTTGCTTGTTATCGGGATTTTACTTGAAAAGGCGCTCACTTCACAGTAAGATTTCCCCGTTTCCGGCAGCGGAAACGCCGGGGTAGCTCAGTCGGTTAGAGCGTGGGATTCATAAACCCAAGGTCGGCGGTTCGAATCCGCCCCCCGGTATGGTATTCCGCGGGCGGGCTTTCAGTCCTCGAACAGTTTGCTCACCGAGTCGCCCACGTGGATGCGCTTTATCGCCTGCGCGAACAACGGCCCCACCGAAAGCACCGTGATAAACGGCCGCATCTTTTCCCCGGCGATGGGGATCGTGTTGGTCACGGCCAGTTCCTTTATGCCCACCTTCGACAGGCGGTCCGTCGCGTCGCCGGAAAAGAGCGGATGGACGCAGCCGACGTACACGTTTTTCGCGCCGCTGCGCTTCAGCGCGTTGACGACGCTCACCATCGAGCCGCCGGACAGTATCTCGTCGTCCATCACAAGCACGTCCCTGCCGCTCACGTCGCCGATGAGGTGCTCGACCTGTGCGTTCTCGTCGTCGGCCGCGCGGCGCTTGTCAAAGATGGCCAGCGGCGCACGGAGTCTACCCGCGATGCGGCTGACCCACTTGGTCGCGCCCGCGTCCGGGGCAACGACCGCGAACCGCTCCGAGCGGATCCGCTCGAAATGATTCGTCAGCAACGGCCGCGCGTCCAACTGGTCCACGGGAATTCTAAAGAAGCCCGCTATCTGCGGCGCGTGCAGGTTCATCGTCAGCACGCGGTCGGCGCCCGCCGCCATCAGCAGGTCGGCCACCAGCCGCGCCGTGATGGAAATCCTCGGCTCGTCCTTCTTGTCCGAGCGCGCGTAGGGATAAAGCGGCGTTACCGCCGTTATGCGCCCCGCGGAAGCCTGCTTCAGCGCGTCTATGGTGATGAGCAGTTCCATCAGGCCCTTGTTCACCGGCGGCGCCGACGGCTGCACCACAAACACGTCCGACTCGCGCACGTTCTCAAGAATCTTTACCTTTATGTTATCATTGCTGAAGGTATGGATGTTTATCCTGCCCGGTTCCACGCCCAGTTCACGGCAGATCTCCCCGGTCAGCGCCGGGTGTGCGCTCCCCGAAAACACTATCAACTCGTCTTTCATCGTTTGTTTCTCCGCTACTCTGCTTTCTGAATAATTCAATACTTCCGCCTCGCATTCTACCCGGCAGCACGGTCATTTCAAGACCCCTCTGAACCTCCGGATCCTTCCCGCCGGGTGACAGTCACAGAGGTTACTCAAGTTGACTGACTTTTTCTGGATGATGGTGGGTGCTTGATTATAATCTGCTGTTTCACAACACCTTACGGTGACAG
>QNCA01000455.1 GCA_003644325.1 Planctomycetota bacterium | reverse complement strand
TTTGTAGCCCACCAGACCCGAGCGATTCGCCCGTACGGGCGGCGCACTCCTTTCCCCCCTGTTGTCCGAAGGTGAAGAAACGGCGCCCACCGCAAACTCTTCTATGTCGCGCCTGACTATCTCAGTGGTGGTGCCGACGCCGGAGGCGGAGCCGCCGGTATTGCCCTGCAACCCACCCGCAGTCCTGGAGGATGAAACGCTCAGGTCCGGCACGCCGGCCCCGGACCACCTGCCGGAACCGCCGCTGGTGTACGCGGCCGCGGAGTCGTCGTCAGGCATATTGGAATCTTCGGGCGGCGGCGCCGTCCAGATGTGGTGAAATACCAGGCTGACGACGACCATCAATACAAGAAGCGAAAAAAGCCCGAGATAGGCGGATTTGCTCATGTCTTCTCCTCCAACTGCGCATTCGATATTATCGCCGTTAACACGCTTGCGACGGTCACGCCCCCCACTTATGGTGTGCCCGTGTCCCGCTTCTTCTCAACGTCCCCGCAACTCAATCGGGTGGTTCCAATCCCAAGTCGTATTTCCTGTTCAGCGCTTCCAGGTTCTCCTGCCTCGTCAGTTGCAGCAGTTCGACCTCCGAATTGTCTATATCCTTTTTCAGTTGCTCTTTTCTGTCGGCCGCGTCTTTGAGTTCGTAACCGAGCGCGTAGATACGCACGTGGTACCATACCGTCGCCACGCCCAGCGCGGCGGCAACGACGACGAAGATTATGAAATGACGCAGGCGCATATCACTCAGAAGGCGACAGACAACGAGCAACGGGCAAACGGGCTCAGGTCTTTCGCGCGGCGCGAAGTTTGGCGCTGCGCGAGCGCGGGTTCAGTTTCTTTTCCTCGTCGGAGGCCGTGACCGGTTTGCGAGTCAGAATCTCAAAGACACCGGCGGACTTCTTTTCGCGGAAAGTGCGCTTCACTATGCGGTCTTCCAGCGAGTGGAAACTGATGACCGCTATTCGCGCGCCGGGATTCATAATGTCTTCCACGTCCTTAAGCGCGTTTTCAAGGCGCTCCAGTTCACGGTTCACGTAAATGCGAAGGGCCTGGAAGACGCGCGTGGCCGGGTGAATCCGCCAGCGCCGATGCGGCACCGCGCGCATGATTACATTAACGAGATCTGAAGTCGTGGCGATGGGTTGCTTCTTGCGGGCCTGTGCTATCGCTCGCGCGATGCGCCGCGCAAAGCGCTCCTCGCCGTACTTTTGAAGGATTGACGTTATACTTTTTTCGGAGAGGTGTTGCAGATAATGACTGGCCGGATGACCTGTCTCCATGTCCATCCGCATGTCAAGGGGGCCGTCTCTCGAAAAACTGAAGCCCCGTTCACCTGTCTCCAACTGCATCGACGAAAGCCCCAGGTCCATCAGGAGCCCGTCGATGCCTGATACGTTCAACTGTTCGAGTATCTCCTTGAGATCGCTGAAATTCCCCTGAACCATCCTGACCCTGCAACCGGCATCCCTCAAGGTCTCCCTCGCGCCGGGCAGCCAGGTCGCATCACGGTCTATTCCTATCAGAGTTCCCTTATCCCCCAGTCGCCCCGCTATCGCCCGCGCGTGTCCGGCGGCGCCGACCGTGGCGTCCACAAATGTCTCGCCGGGCGACGGAGCAAGATACCCCAGCGTTTCTTTCAAAAGTACCGGCTGATGGATGAGATCCACACTCCTCACCGGGCTCGCATGCTCAGGCCAGGCCCACGTGCCGAATAAGCGCTTTCACCTGAGGGCTGAACGCGATTGAACGAAATGAAGGGAACTGGTTGTTGACATGTTTGAGGCGACCCATTAGGATGATGAGACCTTCCCGGACCGCATCGAGTTCGCGTTCAGGCAGGCGATTGAACTCCGGGTAGAATGATAGAGCCGACGCGACCGCGTCATTGGTTGAGAAATTACTCCGGCGCTGCCGGATGGCAGTGCCCTCTCCGGAAATGCTCATGCCGTTTCCCCCTTGCGACATATACGTTTTTCGTCTTTACTGCGATTGATAGATGCTCAAGTTGACTGACTTTTTCCGGGCGATGCCGGATGTTTGCCTATAAGTTTCCATTTTGCCGGGCCTTACGGTGACAGTCACCGAGGTTAGCAAAAGTCAGTCAACTTGAGTAGACATCTTCTATCAGATTTTCGAAATTTTCCGTTACGCGTGCCTGGTGTTCATTCCACCTTTCCGCCGCCCAGATTTCCATCCGGTTTCTGACCCCTACGACAACCACATCCTTTTCGAGCCCGGCGTACTCAACCAGCGGGGAAGGTATGGTAATGCGGCCCAGTTTGTCGCATATGTAGAAATGCGCGTTTCCGAACAATATCCTGTCTATCTGCCGCACGCTGGCCTGCATCTCCTTCGATTCGGTCGCGGCCTCGTGTTTCTCCTCCCACCTTTCCCATTGCTGCGGAGTGAACATCAGCAGGCACTTGTCCGGTCCGCGCGTGATGTAGAACGCCGCCGGGTGGGTGCCCGCCTCAAAGAGCGCCCTGAACTTCGCCGGAATGACCACGCGATTCTTCTGGTCGAGCGTCTGCGTGTAGTTTCCGATGAATCCGTAGAACATATTCTTTCCAGCGCTTTCGGGCT
>QNCA01000039.1 GCA_003644325.1 Planctomycetota bacterium | reverse complement strand
CGCGCCCGTTTTCGCCTTCCGGCGGAAGAATTTCAAACTCAACGACATTGGAGATTAAGCTCTTCTCGGCATTCCAATACACTTCGGGAGATGTCAGAGCCCAAGAGGCCTGGATCGTATATTTACCTGGTTTTTTTAATTCCTCTTCGAAGAAAGTTGCCGTCAGTCTCCAGCTAAACACCCGAGACTTGCCGGGATGCAGAAGCACTCCTCCACCCATTCGGAGGCCTGGCCAAAAATCAGTATCGCCCTCTTCTATAAGAGTGCCGTTGCGCGTAATTTTGAACCTTGGGGTGTCCGCCAGCCCACCCCCGCTCCGATAGTACCTTGTCAGGTTTTCGATTTTTCCTTTGATACTTATCTCCTCACCTACTTTGTACGTTTGGCGGTCAAGAAAAATAGTAAAAGACAGTCCCTCTGCTGCGGTGGAGAAATTTGGCCCGGGGGTGTCCGCTTCATCCTCAACCGCCAAACCCGGACGGCCTAAAAGCGAAACCATAAGCAACAACACAGCCGTTGCTAAAAATGTTAAGGTGCGCATCTTGCATCTCCTTTAATTTTGGTTCTTCAACGAATTTCGGGAAGCGGGTAAATCGCCGCAAGGCCCGTACCCCGACCCATACCCATGCGGGCCAGCACCTGGCAGGCCCCCAACTTGTCGGGGGCGGGTCGGGGCCTGCCGACGTCTTTGAAGTGCATCCCCGTCTTCCCCGGAATTGAGTGAAGAACCTAAAAAAAAGGCCCGGCCGGACCCTCACTCCGCATGATAGCAGAAAGTACGCTTTGCCATGGTCTTGCAGCCGGATGGCCGAGCGCCTCCTTTCCTCAACTGTTCCGGCGCCATGGCGACATCGGACTATCCCTTGACGGAGCCGCCCCCACAGTCCTTAACCCTTCAACCATGCCTCCGCTCGAAACGGCGGACCCGGGGGCAAACTCGCAAGCCTCGCCCCCGAATCCTCACATCGAAGGTCTCCTTTCCGTGTCTGTTGTCGAACGCATTTCCTTTCAACTCCCGGTCGCCTTTTGCCACGCCTCCTGTTCTCACTATCTATAACAGTTGGGCGGCGAAAAGGTTCACTTGTTTTCGCGCCTTTGGGGATTTTTTTGGTTCTTCCGGGAATTTCGGGGAGCGGGTAACCGCCGCAAGGCGACAGTCACCTTCTACAATCCGCCCTCGATAAATCGAGGCCGGCTCCGTAAAGGCGACAGTCACCATTGCTCGCCTGCCGACATCTTCCAAGCGGATCCCCGCCTTCCCCGGGAAACCCGGATGAACCTTTTTTTGCGCAAAAAAAAAACGGCAACCATGAGGGTCAGACATCCCGGGTTGCCGCTTTCGTCTTCTTGCGAAACGGGGGGCCGGTCCGGATGGATGATGACAGCCACCCTTGCTTAGCGGGTGCCGATGGGTTCGAGGCTTTCCTCGGAGGCAAGTTGCGTCTCCATGTGTTGACGAGCCTGATGCACAAATGCTTCTATACGCGTGTCTTCGTTCGCCTGCTTGGTGCCGTCGTAGTCCATTTTCAGGACGGGCAGACCGGGGTAGTCCCGTGAAAATTTCGTGAACAGCGCGTTGACAATATGTCCCGGCAGACAGGCAAAGGGCACCAGGTTCACGATGCCGTTGTACCCGGCGTGGGCATATTCAACGGCCTTGCCCATGCTGAGGATCGTCTCGCCACGGAACGCGATGTCGATATAACGGCTGCCGTACCTGAGGACGTCGTCGATGGGCACCTCGCGCTCGAAGTTCCGTATGTTGCCGGCAAAGGGCCTGTTGAGTTTGTCGGCGTCGCGTTTCTGAACGAGGTTGCTGACGTATTCCACGGCGAGATTCTTGTAATTCCTGTGGTTCTTCGCCTCGCGGACGCGCTCGAAGGAAATGTAGTTGAGCCATTCCTCAAAGGCGGGCAGAGTGACCTCGCAACCGAACGCTTCCAGCCTTCTCATTATGAAATTGTTGGTGAACTGGTTCGAGCGGACGAAAATCTCGCCGACGATGCCTATGCGCGGCTTTGGGTGGGAGCGGTCAACCTCGACGGCTCTGAAGCGATCCATGACCTTGCGTGCGAAGTCGAAGACGTCACCTTTTTGCTCTGCGATCTTCTGTAGTTCTCCCAGGCATTGCTCATACACGGCGTCGGCTTCGCCCTTTGTCACTTCGTAGGGCCGGGCTTCACGCAGCAGTTTCTGCATGATGTCCACCAGCAGTATGGCGCTCCAGGCATAGCGTTTGAAGTCCGTCCCGAGCGTCTCCAGGTCACTATGGTAGTCCGCCGTCTGGTCGAAGACTATCATCGGCACCTGTTTGTAGCCCAGGTCGTCCAGGACCATGCGGTGGAACTTGTTGTACTGGCCGAAGCGGCACGGCCCGAAAGCGGTGGGCATGAAAAAGCCGCTGCGCTCCGGGTCGAAATCGGGCCGGCGGGTCATGCTGATGATATCGCCGGTGGTGATGATGCAGGGGTAGCACTCCTTGCCGGAAGTGTATTTGCGGCCGAGTTCCATGCTTTCACTATCGGCCATGGGCATGGCGACGGCGTCCACGCCGTAGTGGCGCATACAAGCGGCCAGGACGTAACCGTGGTCGTCCATGTACGGGATGTAGATGCGCAGATTTTTCGACAGACCCATGTTTCGCGCTTCTTTGACGCGGGCGGGGGGGAGGCGCTTGCTCTTTTTGACGCTCTTGAGCGAATCGAGAAAGGCCTCGCAGCGCGTTATCGCGCCCACGTCGGCGCTGTGCTCGTCCACCTCGATCGTCAGAAACGGTTTGCCGCCGAGTTCGCGGGCAAAAAATTTCGAGATGAAGGAATCCGGCCCGCAGCCGAAGTTGGTTATGTATATGGCGTTCAGGCGCGGGTCGTCGCGGATAATGCGTCCCGCGCCGAGTATCTTCTGGCCGTATTTCCAGTACATGTGCGGGTTATCCCGGGCTACGGCCTCCATGTCAATCGGCAGGAAGTCCAGCGGTATGGCCAGGCAGCCCATGTCGCGGAGTTTCTCGGGAATGTTCAGGTTCAGGCGCGTATCGCAGCCGTTGTACGGCCGGGAGACGATGACCATGGCAATGGCGCCCTCGGGAATGTTCGCCATGACTTCCCGACCGCGCTCCACCAGGTCGGACTCGAACTTCTCCTGGCGCTCGAATGCAACGTTGAGAGCGCGCTTGACGTCCCGCAGCGGGAGGCCGAGTTTCTTGCCCATCCCCCTATACGCGGCCACTATCTCATCCCGGCCCAGTTCCATGTGTATAACCGGCTCGAGCAGTTTGGCGCCGCGCGATTCGATATCGATGGCGGTCTTGACCAGATATGGCAGGGCCTGGATGTACGGACATGCGTACGAATGCACGAGCCCGTCATATTTCTGGTCCATATTGATGATCATCGGCAGGAAGATGTAATCAACACCTTTGTCGAGCAAGTTCATCACGTGGCCGTGTCCCACCTTGATGGGCAGGCAGGTTTCACTGGTTACGGTTCTACTACCGACGTCGATGATGTCTCGGTTCGTCTCGTCGGACAACACCACCTGGTAGCCGAGTTCCGTGAAGAAGGCTTTCCAGAAGGGATACAGGTCAAAGAAAAGGGAGCAGCGTGGAATGCCCACGGTCTTTCCGTTGGGCAAGTCGGGCTTATCTTTGGGATATGCGTTCAGGAGCATCTTCTCACGCTCCGCGAAAAGCCGGGGGATATTTTTGCCCTTTGAATGCTTTGATTCCTCGTCATACTTGCCGCACCTGCTGCCGTAATAGAGCGGCTTTTCGCCCTCGACCGACACGCGGCGGATTTCACAGCGGTTCGAGCAGCCCTTGCACTCAAACGAAGTCATCGTGTATTTCTTTTTGGTGAGGTCAAAGCTCTTAAAGCGGCTCTTCGCGTCGGGACCCTGTGCCGCCATGTGCTCCATGGCTATTATGGCGCAGCCGTATGCGCCCATCAGGTCCTGGTGCGGCGGGATGATGATGGGCTTGCCGGTTACGGCCTCAAAGGCCGCTTTCACCCCGCGGTTGAAGGCGGTACCTCCCTGGAAAAATATCTTGTCCCCGATCCTGCGGTCCTCGACGACACGGTTGAGGTAGTTAAAGACGATCGAGTAGCACAACCCCCCGACCAGGTTTTCTTTGGATACGCCTTTCTGCTGGTGATGATTCAGGTCCGATTCCATGAAGACGGTGCAGCGTTCACCAAGGTGGGCGGGCTGCCTGGCGCCAAGCGCCATCTTCCCAAACTCATCCTTTATGCTTATCCCCAGTTTCTCGGCCTGCTCTTCGAGGAACGAGCCTGTACCCGCCGCGCAGACCTTGTTCATGGTGAAGTCCACCACCGCGCCGTTGTCGATGCTGATGTACTTCGAATCCTGCCCGCCGATCTCGAAGATAGTGTCAACCTCGGGATCAATGGCAATGGCGCCTGTGGCGTGGGCGGTAATCTCGTTCTTGACGATGTCCGCGCCGATGAACTCGCCGCTGAGATACCTGCCGGAACCTGTGGTGGCGCAACCCTTGACGATTACCCTGTCCCCAATCTCTTGGCCGACCTCATATAGCCCCCGTGTGACCGCCTTCAGCGGACGCCCGGCCGTCATAAGGTAACGGCGCGCAAGTATGCGCTTGTTCCGGTCCATGACCAGGACATTGGTGCTTATCGAGCCGACGTCTACCCCGACGAAGGCATCCACCTTCTCGCCCGCGGGTATCTCCTCAGTGTCCAGCACGTACTCATAGTCTTTATCGACAAGGGGCTTAAGGGTATCGACGGCGGCGGTGCGATTGCGCAGGAAACCTTCAATCGCCTCCACGCCGGCAAAGGGCTTCATCTCCCCCTTTTCCCTCAGCGTCAAAACGGCTCCGATGGCGCCCATCGAGGCGTAATGCTTCGGTATGATGAGTTCGCCCGGCTCCATGCCGAGGACATCTTCAAAGGCCTTTATTATGCCCCTGTTCGCGGCGACGCCTCCCTGGAAGGCGATGGGCTTGTCAAAGTCCTTCCCGCGTCCGATATTCGCCACGTAGTTGCGCGTCAGGGCGTAGCAGAGCCCCGCCACTATATCGTAGTCGGGCGTGCCCTCCTGCTGCAAGTGTATCATGTCCGTCTTTGCGAAGACGCTGCACCGCCCGGCGATGCGCGGAGGCCTCTCGGACTTGAGCGCCAGTTCCGCGAACTCCCCCTCGATATTCACGCCCAGGCGTTTTGCCTGCTGGTCGAGAAAAGAACCCGTGCCCGCGGCGCAGACCGTGTTCATCGCAAAGTCTTTCACGCGAAACGACCCGTCCTCATCCCGTTCCAACAGTATGAGCTTAGAGTCCTCGCCGCCTATCTCGATAATCGTCTTCACCTCGGGGTAGAGCGTGCCGGTGGCCTTGCTCTGGGCCACTATTTCGTTGACGAAACCGGCATTGAGGATGCGCCCCATCAGTTTGCCGCCGCTGCCGGTTAGCGCCACACCCTTTATCTCGGCATTTGGATGGCGCTCCAGGAATGTGTTGATTGCTTCGAGAGATGTCTCGACAGGTTGTCCTTTTGTCCTCAGGTAAAGTTCATCGATTACGTTGTTCTCATCATCCATCAACACCGCATTGACGCTGACGGAGCCGATATCAAGGCCCAAATTCATGTAGAATTCCTCCCTTCGCTCTATGCTCTATGTTACATGACCACAGCATCCCGCCGACGCGGCCAACAGGAGCATCTTCCGCGGTCACCAATGATGCAATCAAAACGAGTCCGGCATTATAACAGAAAATTCGGGGGGTTCAACTTGAACAAGACCACGACGAGGCATTTGCGCTGTGGGCGTTTTTCCGATGGGAACGGACGAGTGGAGCCCGCGATTTCGAGGCGCATCCCCTCACCAAAATCCTTCCGATGTTCCTTGATTTTTGTCGAGGAGGTGCTATAATCCGCGATTTAATGAGTTGGAAGGCGTGCGGATTTCCGCCGCATATCGCTCTTTGCTTCTTAATGAGGTTGCATCATGGCAATAAACTTGAAAGAAATGTCGAAGAAACCGGAATTGCTTGCGCCGGGTCACCGTGCCTGCGCCGGATGCGGCGGCGGCATCGCGTTGAGACAGGTCATGCGGGCGTCAAAGACACCCGTCGTCGTCTCGTGCGCTACAGGCTGCATGGAAGTGGTCACGACGATTTATCCCTACACCGCCTGGCGATGCTCCTTCATACACAATGCCTTTGAAAACTCGGCGCCGACGATGTGCGGCATCGAGGCCGCATGGAAGAAACTCAACCGCGACGGCAAGGTAAAAGATAAGTATTACTTTATAGCCTTCGGCGGCGACGGCGCAACCTTTGACATAGGCATGGGGCAGATAAGCGGTTTCCTGGAGCGTGGGCACAGGATGCTGTATGTTTGCTACGACAATCAGGCTTACATGAACACCGGCACCCAGCGCTCATCGGCCACACCAATGGGCGCAAACGTCACTACCGCGCCGGCAGGGGCCGTTCACAAGGGCAAGGAACAGTTCGACAAGAACCTCACGGAGATCTGCGCCGCGCACGAAATCCCTTATGTCGCACAGGCCAGCATCCACAATTTCAAGGACCTGATGGCAAAAGTCCAGAAGGCACAGGAAAAGGACGGGCCCGCGTTCCTCAACATCCTGGCATCGTGCAACCGCGGCTGGCGCGTCAAGCCCGAGCAGTCCGTGGAAGTGTGCCGCCTGGGCGTGGAGACGTGCTTCTGGCCCCTGTACGAAGTGGACGAAGGCGTCTACAAGTTGAACTACAAGCCCAAGGAAAAACTCCCCATAGGAGAATGGGCCAAATTACAGGGCCGGTTCGCGCAAGTCTTGCAGCCCGAAAACAAACACATTCTTGACGCCATCCAGGAAAAGGTCGATAAACGTTGGGAGAAACTGCTGCACAAATGCGAAGTGAAACCTGAAGAGGTCTGACCCCTTCAGGTTTCGTTTGACACGCCCCCATCGTCTAGTGGCCCAGGATGCCAGATTCTCAGTCTGGAGACACGGGTTCGACTCCCGTTGGGGGTAATTGCAAAGAAAAGGCGCCCATCACGACTAAGCGGGATGGGCGCCTTCTTTGTCGGGAGAGGCGCAATGCCTCCGTTTTCCTGTTACCCGGAACCGCAGGCCGCGCATACGCCGGGCAGCAGGGCGATACCATGAATACGCTCGTGTGAGTGCCCGTTTAATCTTCCTTCTTGATGGCCTCCACCGGGCATTCCGAGATGCAGGTTTCGCATTCGGTGCAGATTTCGGGGTCGATGAATGCCTTATCGTCTTTCATCGAAATTGCTTCCACCGGGCACACCGGCACACAGGTTTCACATCCGACGCATTCTTCCTGATTGACCTTGATCATTGATGCCTCCTGAAAGTAAAAGAGTCTAACATACGGGAACGGTCGCCGGCGCGGCTTTGCCTTATCCGCGCCGCCGTTTCAGTCCTGTCACGCCGCATTATCGGGAATCTTTACATATAGTATACCACAGCCGCCGCCTGTTTCCCGCCTTTTTTTTCACGCCCCTGATATCCGGGGCGTGTGCGTAAAGTCCGGGGGTATGAGGCGCCGGCGAGGGTTAAGCCTGCCCGTTGATTACGGCGTGAGGTTTCGGAGGAACTGCTCGAAGCGGTCAAGGCCGCGCTCGAGGTCCTCCATGGACGCGGCGAAGGAGAATCGCACCGCCCGGTCCGCGCCGAAGGGCCTGCCGGGGATCAGCAACAATTGCGCTTCGTCGAGGCACGCCTCGCAGAATCCCAGTGAGTCATCGATTACGATGTTACCTGCCTTTCGCCCGTAATACCGGGATACGTCAACCAGGACGTAAAATGCGCCTTCGGGCTCCGGATATGAAATATCCGGTATTTCTTTCAGCCTGGACAGGATGTAGCCGCGGCGTTCGGCGTACTGCCGCCGCATGGCCTCGACCTCCGAGGATGCATCGTTCAATGCGGTCAGCGATGCCTTCTGCGCGATTGAGTTCACGTTCGATATCATGTGGGCCTGCAGACGCGTCATGGCGTCTATCACCTCCGGCGGCCCTGCGGCGTAGCCCACGCGCCAGCCGGTCATCGCGTAGGCCTTGCTGAAGCCGTTGACGACGAGCGTGCACCGTTTCAACTCATCAGACAGGGACGCTATGCTCACGTGCGGTTGACCGTAGGTGAGTTTTTCGTATATCTCGTCGGAGACTATCGCCAGATCGTTCTTCACGGCGACCTCGCCGATGGCGCGGAGTTCCGCTTCGCTGTATACCGCACCGGTTGGGTTGTTGGGCGAGTTGAGCAGGAGCAGGCGCGATTGCGGGGTGATTGCGGCCTGGAGTTGTTCCGGGGTAATCTTATAATCGTTGGCTGCGCCGGTCTCCACGACGACCGGCCCGGCCCCCACGGCCTTGACCATCTCGGGGTAACTGACCCAGTAGGGCGCGGGGAATATGACCTCGCCGCCCGGCTCGCACAGGCAGTATATCGCGGTGAATATGGCCTGCTTGCCGCCAACGGTGACCACCACCTGCTGCGGCGTGTAGTCTAGGCCGTTGTCGCGGCGCAACTTGTCGGCTATTGCCCGGCGGAGTTCCATGATGCCGGCGGCGGCGGTATAGTGCGTAAAACCCTCGTCCAGCGCCCGTTTGGCGGCATCGCGGATCTGCGCCGGCGTGTCGAAGTCCGGCTCGCCCGCGCCGAAACTTATCACGTCCACGCCTTTCGCCTTCAGTTCCCTGCCCTTGCTGGTCAGGGCAAGCGTTATCGAGTCATTTATGCTCTTGGCCTTTTTCGATATCTCTTTCATGGCTTTCTCCCTGCGCGCTTCACAGCAGAAAACCTGCGATTTAACCACGCAGAGCGCCGGAAATCAAATGCTATTTTGCCGCGGGGAGCATGTAAGAATCTCAAGTTGACTGAGTTTTTGTTAACCTCGGTGACTGTCACCAATTACGGAGCCGTTCCGACCTTGTCGGAACGGATCGTAGATTGGTGACTGTCACCGTAAGGT
>QNCA01000038.1 GCA_003644325.1 Planctomycetota bacterium | reverse complement strand
CAACTGCCCGGTGTACTTGGGCGGCCCCACGGCACATTTGATCGCCAGGATCTCGGGACGTTCCACGACCTCTATCTTTCCCCTGTAGTCTTGAACCCTGTAGCCCTTTATCACGTATTCCACGTCGCTTTTGACGCGCGGAATCTTCACGTAGAAGAAGTTCCTCTGGGTTTCATCCTTGCTGCATTCCTTGCTCCTCAGTTTGCGTCTGCCTTTCTCCATGGTCCAGTAGTCGATTCGCAGCGTGGACAGTTCCGCATCTGTCTTATCTTTGTGTATGGCCTGTATCTCCAGAACCACGTCGGAATGGCTGGGGACATATATCTTGCCGCCCTCTTCCACGCCCTTGACCTTAAGGCTCCAGGGTTCGGGATAAGGTTCATCGCCGAGCAAAACGATTCGATTGAGGAACATCTCCGGCATCTTGTCCACGCTCGCGAAACTGCCCACCACCACCAACAGGGCCAGTATCGCTCCCGCGCAGTACCCTATCGAGCCCCTGGAGAAGCCCACGACGCGGTTGAAGTTCATCTTGCCGGCCGCCTGCTCGGTCTGCGCCACGAGGGCCCTTACCATGGCGCTCGAATTGAAGGTGTCGGAGGGGTCGTACTTGCGCCCCAGTTGCAGGGAACTTATCAGGCTGTCCTTCAGTCCCGGGTAGCCCTTCTCCACGCAGAGCGCCATGTCGTCATCGGTCATTCGAACCATGAGGGGATAAACCAGAAAGCGATAGACGCAGTAACCGAGAATACCCAGCGCGATGAGGTTGATGACCAGCCTGAAGAGGGCCGGGCCCCTCAGCAGATAGTCCAGCCCCAGCGTCACAAGGACGGCGGCGCACAGCGTCAAAACGGCTATCGACAGTCCCTCGATGAGAAACAGGAGTTTTGCCTTCGACTTGAGTCCCGCCAGTTTGCCCTGCGTTTGTGGGGAAAGCATCATGGTAAGGGTCCTTTCAGCAATGATATAACGGTGTCTGAAGACTCACTTGACCTCTACGGCAACCGCCTGACTGGAAACCAGGCAATAACTGCCGACCAGGTCGTATTTGCGTCCCTTGAGCATCCGAAGCCGTTCAAGGGCTATCTCGTACTCGAACTGGTACACCTGCCCCGGACCGATGCGGACTTCCTTGTCCTCCATTCTTGTCGAGGGTTTATCTGTGAGCATCACGCCGGCCGTGGTTACGTCTTTCCGCAGAAAACCTCCCCCTCCGGACGCTTCTTCCTTGACCATCAATGTTATCTCCCAGCCGCCGGTGCGTCCCGTTGGAAGGGTCAACTCCCTGTCGGTCTTGTTCCTCACTTCAAACCGCACCCTGAGCGGCGCGTCCGAGGGAATGCGCGGCATCTCCAGGGACAGGTGATCGCGATACCCGTGCCCGTCAAAGACGCTCAGACTCACATCCAGGCATTCCGGTGTAAGGTATCTTTCGCCGAGAGGCTTCTTCAAGAAGGCCCGAGGTTCGACGGGCGCCATCCCCCTGCCCGCATGGGACTCGTAGCCGGCCTCGACTATACGCTCCACGCCGCCCTGCGTGAAGCGCACCCTGCCTTCGTGCACCCTGAGGCGGGTGGAGAGGTCCCGCCTCGACACGCTGACCGTAAAGCGCGTGCCCAGCGCCTCGATGTCGCCGAATTCCGTCCTCACCGTGAAGCCCGCGCCCGAAGGCATTATGTCGGCGGTCAATTCGCCCCGCTCCAGTTTGACCGCCTTCTCCTCAACTATTTTCAGTTCCGTATCCGGAGACATCTCAATCCTGCTGCCGTCGGGGTATTCCAAAACGACGTTGAATGACGCGGTCTCGGTCCGTACGGACGCGCCCACGCCGATGCTCCCGCCGGGTTTCATCTCCAGCCACCGGTCGTCGCCGGGGGCCCGCATCGAGACCTGGCTGCCGTTCTTGAGAACGACCCTGAAGCGCGTCAAACTCAGCAGCAACGCCGCTCCTGCAACAAGGACGACAATCGCCGCCACCGAGAGGACCGCTGCAATCATGCGACGGCTCCGGGGCGCCACGCGCGCCTCCGGCGCGGGAGCGGCCACCGGCGGCGGCGACTCCGACTTCGGCCCCAGGCGCTCCTGCACGTTGCGAAGGACGCCCTGGCCGGCGCCCGCGCCGACGCGGTGCAGCCTCTCCAGCAACTCCTTCCAGACCTGCTCGGACGGGACAAAGTCGTGGTACGTCTCGCGAGCCATCTGGAAGGTCCTGCGGATTTCGGCCACTTGCCGGCGGCATATCTCACATTCCGCCAGGTGCGCCTCTATCTTCCGCGCAAGTTTCCTATCGCCTATCTCCTCCTGGACATAGGCGACCAGGTTTTCCTGTGCGTTATCGCAGGTTATGTCTGGGTCAGGTGTCAAGTTTCGTACTCGCCGTTAGAGATAATCGGCTCCATGCGGGAAGATGCCGATTCAGCGGAATTCCGCGTAATATTTTCTCAGCCTGCCGCGGAGAAAACGCTCCGCGCTTACCATTCGCGATTTGACCGTGCCCAGGGGCACCTCCAGCACCTCGCCGATTTCCTCGTATTTCATGCCTTGAAATTCGCTCAACACGAAAGTCACGCGCTGTTTCTCCGGCAATTGTTCAATCGCTTCCCGCACGCGCGCCTTCATCTCGGCGTTGGCCAGCAGGGTGCTGGGGGTGGATGCGTCCCCGGCTATCTCCCTGGCGTAGTCCCCGTCTTCGCCCCGGATGGGCGCGTCGAGCGAGAGGCGAGGGTTGTGCATCCGTTTCAGCCGCTCATTCAGCCAGAAGTTCTTCGCAATCTGAAAAATGAAGGTCGAGAACTTCCCGGTCGGCCGGTAGTCGGGCGCGCTGCGCCACAACCTCAGAAAGACCTCCTGGAGAAAATCCTCCGCCAGTGCCTGGTCCCATACCAGGTGGTAGAAAAAGCCTCCGATGGGGCCCCTGTAGTTTTCATATATCTGCTCAAAGGCATTCACATCGCCCTGCTTGACGCGAAGCATCAGTTCGATGTCCCGCCTTGCATCGGTAGTAAGTCGCTTCTTGGGCAAGCGCCGGGTTTTTTTCCGGGTTGCCATGGCAACCACCTGAACGGTAACACTGCCACCACATATAACAGCGCAGCGCAAAAAAGGTTCAAATTAATCAAGTTGACCATTTTTTTTGGTTCTTCGCTGAATTTTGGGAAGCGGGTAACACCGCAAGGTGACAGTTGCCTTCTACGTTCCGACCCTGATATCAGGGTCGGCTCCATAAAGGCCCGTACGGGCCATTGCTCGCTTCTCGGCCCGCCGGACGACTTTATGATGTCATATCAACTTGCGCGACTTCCTCACTATCCATTCCACGCACAGGAACACCAGTATGAGGAGGAGGAACAGCCAACTGGCCCATATCGGCGCGTTGCTCACCGAGACGACGACCGGCACGTCGCCGCCCTCTATCTTGTCGGGTATCTCGCCTATGGCGTAAATGGGGAAAAGCCTCTCGACCTTTCCGTTTTCGCCCTCGGCTTCCTTGTAGCAGGTGCCCGTCTCGGCGGCCAGCGCCGTCAGGAACGTGGGATCGGCGGTCCTGTCGGCGCTTTCCCTATCCTCCAGTTTCACGGTGAAGAAGTCATCGACACGGCTTTCCGCATGGGGGGTCGCGCTTTCTTCAAGCCATATCTCGTAGTCTCCGGTTTCCATGTCACGGCCGGGTATAACGCCGGTGTAGCGCCCGGTGTCCTCGCCCTCGCGCCTTTTGAGTATCAGGTCGTGCGACTCGCCTCCGCGCCGTTTGTATCGGACCGTGATTTCTTCCAGCCCGATGGGCTGGAAGTTCTCGCCCAGCACCTTTGCCTCCACGTTGATGTCGTGTTTGCCCTTGACATAGACGTCGCGGTCGGCATCCAGCAGGTAGCGCGTCTCGGACTGGAAGCGGTGCTCGGCCACTCTCTTGACTATCCGCAGCCAGAACGGCGCGAAGTAAGGCTCGTCACCGTACTCGTAGCGCCACCGCCACGTGTCGTCAATCGCGGAAACAAAGATTATGCCCTTGCCGTAGTCCTTCTCGAAGAAGAGCGCGTATGTCGGGGCGTCCTCCTCGGCTTTTTCCGGCTTGGCTTTCTCGTGACGCACAAAAACCTTGGCCCCCTGCTTCTGGGCGGGGTCTTCCTCTATGGGCCAGAACCAGAACGAGCCGGGCAGGCCGTAGTGCTCCTCGCTCTTCCAGGAGGACCAGTACCTTTCGTTCTCCTGCGGGTCCTCCTTGAACATGAACAGGGGAGAGGTGCGGCCCGAGTCGGTGAGTTTGAACTTGAACGACTCGGTACGGTCCTTGTAGAACTCCGTCTTCGGTTCCCTTATGGTAAAGGGAAGCATCTTGCCCAACTCCCAGCCGGCGTTGCCTTCGCCGTAGAGGCGCGGGAAGAAGTTCTCGCCCAAGATGCATATAAGACCGCCGCCGCCGATGGCCTGGCTGCCCTCGGGGGCGCCGCCCGTCTCGACGAATTCCCGCACGTTGGCCAGGGTATCCGGGCCCATGTTGTACCTGGTTATCGTCGGATCGACATCCCCCCAGATTATCACGTCGAACTCCATCAGTTCCTCTTTGTCGGGGAACTTCTTCAGCGGCTCTATCGGTTTTTCGTTGCCGTTCTTGTCCAGGTAGCGGCCCTGCGTGTGCTCCTGGGGAAACTCCATGTCGGCGCTGAGCAGCAGGCACCAGACGACGAACTCGTCCTTCTTGCGGATAAGCACGTTTTTGAGGTATCTGTACTCCCAGCGCGGCGTGCCCTCGACGTACAGCACCTTAATGCGCCGGTCGGTAACGTCCAGCCGATGGGGCGGCTTGGTCATGTTGTCCGTGGGATCCGCCTCGTCGTCGAGCAACTCCACCTTCGCGCGGAACTGGTAGCGCCCTTTCTCCTTGGGCTTGAACTCGAAGCGCACCTTCATCTCCCGGCCGGTTTTGCCCTCTTCAGGCGGCAGGAGCGTCACCTTCTTGGTATCGAAGGCTTCCCATTTGCCGCCTTTCTTGTCCAAATCCAGTCTTTCCAGTATTACCTCCACCTGTTCGCCGCCGCTGTATTGCTCCGCCCTGAAATAGACATCCAGGTTGATCTTGCTGTCCTTGGTGCTCTTTACGGGCCCCTCGATGCGTTTTGCCATGAGGTTGCGCGGCGGCTCGGGGGTGCCGACCCAGACGCAGTAGATGGGATAATCTATCTCCGACACTATTTTGCCGATGACCTTCTCGGCCAGTGTCTGGTTCAACTTCAGGTCCTGGGGGCTTATACCGGAGGTGCGTCCGTCGCTTATGATGATGACGCCCGCAACGCCGCTTTCGATGCCGGACTTTATGATGGCGTCCCTGACCGCGCCGGGCACGTTGGTTTCCATGCCTTCCGCCTCGACAGGCGCCAGCGCCTCCGGCTTAAATTTCCTGCGTTCCTCGCCTTCGCCGGGCTGCTCGAATACCTTCGGCTCGTCGTAGCGGATTTTGCTGTCGAACAACACGACTTTGACGGTGCCTTTCTCTTCGAGCCGCTCGAAGAACTTTATGCTCGGGTTGGTCAGGAAGTCCTTGACGTAATCCAGGCGCTTGAGTTTTTTCACGTCCTCGCCCTGGAGGTTGTAAAGACCTTCGGCGATCTTTTTGGCCTCTTCGTCGCTAAGGTTCTTGTCCACAGTGCTCATGGAGCCGGATGTATCGATCATGACGAGCACGACCTTGCGAAACAGGTCGGTGTTCTCGGACTTGACCACGGGCTCCATGAAGATGACAAGGGCCAGCAGGACTACCAGCAGTCTCATTCCGGCCATGACGCCCTTGGAGAGCGTGCCGGCGCTGCCGGCTTCCTTGTAATACACAAGACCCACAAGGAAGATGACCGGCGCGAGTATGAGTACCAGCAGCCACGGCTGCAGCGGGTTCTGGAGTTCCAGGAACACCTCCTTCCCAAAACGCAGGTCCTGCAGGTTGAAGAGCCATTTCAGGAAAGGGCTGTCGAGAAGCCCCCTTACGTCAATCTGTGCAAACATTTCTGTGCACTCCTAAAATCAGGTATCCGCTGTATGCCCGCGGCCGTCCTTCGGACGGTCGCTCCCCGCCGCGGCGGTTACGTGCGGGACCTCCTGCCGAAAAGCAGCGCCAGCCCGCTCTCCAGCGCCATGAACAGTATCATGAGCGCCAGCGGGATGCGCCAGATGTTGGACGAGGTATTGACGCCTTCCACCTCGACCTTCTTCCCGGGTTCGATCACGCTGTGTACCTTGAAATCGGTGTAGATGCCCTTGAGTTGGTTCGGGTCGATGCGGGAAAGATCG
Organism: Planctomycetota bacterium; assembly: GCA_003644325.1. Classification (GTDB taxonomy): domain Bacteria; phylum Planctomycetota; class B129-G9; order B129-G9; family B129-G9; genus B129-G9. The sequence continues at coordinate 2,711 of QNCA01000038.1, read as the reverse complement.
CTCTCCTCGAGGTCCACGTTCACCGCGAAGTAGTCTTTCAATTCACTGCTTTCGAAATACTGTATCAGGTACGGGCCTGCCTCGAAGGTGTCACGTACGGTGCAGTGGAATATGACCTTGCGCTGTTCGGGGAGATCCTCCACGACGACCTCCGAGATGGTTCTGGGCTTGGGGTCCCCGGGGCTTTTCACGGACATGTAGTCCGCGCGCGACCCGCTCGGCAGCACGTAGGAACGCTGAATCGGCGGTCCCAGCGGCACGTTGGTCTGCTCGGCGCCCATGAGGTAGATGACTATCTGGTGCGTCAATATCAGGTAAACGGCGTCCTTGGGCGAAATCATCATGTTGTTCCACTCTCCGTCGGCAGTGGTGTTGATGAGAACCGTCCTGCCGTTGTTCGGGAACCGCTTGATTACTATGGCGGGCAGTTTTTCCGTCAATCTGCCCGAGAAAGTATTGGGCTCCTCAAACCGCGCCGCGACCTGATTGGTTGGAGGCACCTTCATCATGAAGTACCTCGAAAAGGCGGGGCTTTCATCCTCACGCTCCAGCACCTTCCTGGCGAGGAATACACGCATTATCGCGTGGTTGAGTTCATTGGTATAGAACCTTGTCTTGTGCGGCAAATCGCCGATGTCGGAGTATTTTTCCCCCTTCGGCTCCCGCGCAAGTTCCGCCGGCATAAGACCCTCGCCGTTCTTGAACAGGCGCTGATTATATTCGTTGCCGTCCACGTTGTCGCCCAGCCAGATGACCAGTTTGCCCCCGTTCTTCACGTAGGTCTCGAGCATTTCTATCTCCTCGTCCGTGGGGCTTGAGGGGGCGATTTTCACGTTGGCCATTATGACGATGTCGAAGTCGGAATATCGGCGGCGGGCGGGGTCGTTCACGCTCAGAAGCCTGTCAACTATCGTCGGCCGCGCCACGTAGAGTTTCCTCTCCGTGGGCGACTTAACCTCGTCTATGCTCCTGGGGTGCAGCGCGAAACGGAGAAACCACGTCTCGCTCTTGAAATCCGGCTTCTTGTCGCCGTCGATTATCAACACCTTAACGCCCTTGCGCACCTTGAACCCCAGGTAGTAGGTGCTGTCCGTGGTCAGGTTGTCCTCGACCACGGCCCGGGCCCGGTGGGCGCCCTCCTCATTTTCGCGGAATGTCCTGCGGAACGAAACCTTGCCGGTATCCTTGGGGTCAATCTTTATTGCGGTCTTCTGGCCCACCGGGTCGCCGTCTATGAACAGTTTCACGTTGGCGTTGGCGGCCTTGAAGCCTTCATTGCGGACGGTCACCTCGAAGTTCGCGTACGAGCCGGTAACCAGTTCCTTCTGATCCACGGATATCCCTTCGATAACGAAGTTTTCTTTCTCCTGTTCGGTGTCTCCCACGTCAACCAGGCAGACCTTCACTTCGACTCTCGCATGGGGTTCCGTGAGGTCTTCCAGCAACTTTTTGAACTCCTCTTGCGAAGCGGTGCCGGCGGCGCGGGGCCTCTCTCCGGGTTCCTCCGCCTCTCCTGCGGCCTCGCTCCGACGTGCCGAAGCGCCCAAACCCCAGGAGTTGCGCTGGAAGTCGGTGATGATGTACAATTCCTTGGTGGGTTGTTCCTTGTTCCGGCCGGAGTAGAGCATGCGGTACATGTGCTGGATTCCGGCGAACATGTCGGTATGGAAGTCGCTTGGCTCCAGTTTTTTGGGGATATCTTTCATAAATTGGTCGATGTCCTGCTGGGTAAGCGACCCGCCGGTAGCCTCGAACACGGGCTCCACCCTGCGCTCCTTGCCGGATGCGTCTTCGGGGTAGGCCTTCTTCATGACGCTCGAAAGCAGCACCACCCGTATGTTGTCCTTGGGTTTAAGGCTGTTGATGATGTCCTTGAGGCTCTCCTGCGCGCGCATGAAGGATGTCTTGCCGTCGTCGCTCATATACCCCATGGAGTAGGAATCGTCAACCAGCACGTACACGTCACGGTTGCCGGATACGATGAACCCTCCCAGGAGGGGCTGTGCGAGGCATGCGCCGAGCATCAGCAGCGCAAGGCACCTCAGCAGCAGTATGATGAGGTGTTCGATCTGGATTCTGCGCCGCGTTCGCTTGAACGCGAGCAGCAGGAATTCCATCGCCGCCCATCTAATCCGTTTGTATTTCTGGCGGTTCAGCAGATGGATAAGGATGGGGGCGCTGACAGCGGTCGCACCCGCCCAAAACAAGCCCCATGTAACAAAGCCCATCGCGTTACTCCTCGGTCAGAAGTCGATAGTCGGTAGTCCAAAGCGGATGGCGGATATCGGATTCCGTCCCTCTCTTACCCTCCTGCTTTCCTGCTGCCTACTTTCAAGTCAGAAGTCAGGCGTCCTTCATGCCTTTCGCGTGTCTCGGCGCGATGTCGCGGCGCGGGTCGCCAGGTAGGCGGTGAGCGCCACATCGAGCCGCTGGTCCGTGTTTATAAGCACGTAGTCTATCTGATTGCGCGAGCAACCGCGCCTGAACCGACCCAGCCACTCATTGAAGATGTTGAGGTATTCTTTCCTCAACGGCTTGGGGTCGATTCGCAGTTTCGGGTACTCCTCCAGCCCGTCGAACAGCGTCAACTCCGTGAAGGGGAACGTCATCTCCGCTGCGTCCAGCACGTGAAAGACAATCACCTCGTGCCGCTTGTGACGAAAATGTTGCAGGGCGCTTATGACCCGGTCCACGTCGTCGAAGAAGTCGCT
>QNCA01000454.1 GCA_003644325.1 Planctomycetota bacterium | reverse complement strand
TCCTGGGCATGCGGATTATGTAAAGAACATGATTACGGGGGCTGCTCAGATGGATGGGACGATATTGGTGGTGAGTGCGGCGGATGGGCCGATGCCTCAGACTCGTGAGCATGTATTGTTGGCTCGTCAGGTGAATGTTCCGTACATAGTGGTATTTTTGAACAAGGTGGATCAGGTGGATGATCCTGAGTTATTGGAGTTAGTGGAGTTGGAGGTGAGGGATTTATTGAGTTCGTATGATTTTCCTGGTGATGAGGTTCCGGTGGTGCGGGGTAGTGCATTGAAGGCGTTGGAGAGTGGGGAGCCTGGGGTGGAGGAGACGCGATGTATAGATGAGTTATTGGAGGCGATAGACAATTATATACCTGAGCCGGTGCGTGAGGTGGACAAGCCGTTTTTGATGCCGGTGGAGGATGTATTTTCGATAAAGGGGCGTGGGACGGTAGGTACGGGTCGGATCGAGAGGGGTAAGGTGAAGGTAGGTGATGAGGTAGAGATAGTGGGGTTGGGGGCAAAGCGTAAGACGGTGGTGACAGGGGTGGAGATGTTTCGGAAGTTATTGGATTATGGGCAGGCTGGGGACAATGTGGGGTTATTGTTGCGAGGGGTGGACAAGCGTGAGTTGGAGCGGGGTCAGGTGATAGCTGCGCCTGGGTCGATAACGCCGCATACGAAGTTTAAGGGTCAGGTGTATGTATTGAAGAAGGAGGAGGGAGGTCGTCACACGCCGTTTTTTGAGGGGTATCGTCCTCAGTTTTATTTTCGGACGACTGATGTAACGGGTACGGCTAGTTTGCCTGAGGGGGTGGAGATGGTGATGCCTGGAGACAATGTGGAGTTGACGGTGGAGTTGATTTCGCCGATAGCGATGGAGAAGGAGTTGCGGTTTGCGATTCGTGAGGGAGGCCGCACAGTGGGTGCCGGCGTGGTTACTGAAATACTTGAATGATAGCTCCTTTTACAGGGGATAATTATCAAAAGGCAAGGTGTTGATCAATGGCTGCAGGTGCGAGAGTCAAAGTTATTATGGCCTGTCAAGAGTGCAAGAGCAGGAATTACTACCTGAGCAAAAACAAAAAAAAACATCCCGAGCGGATGGAATTGAACAAGTACTGCCCGGTGTGCAGAACGCATACCACTCATAAAGAGACCAGATAGAGGATTATCCCCGTTCAATGGTGCAGGCCTGTAGCTCTAACGGCTAGAGCGCCGGACTCCAAATCCGGAAGTTGGGGGTTCGAATCCCTCCAGGCCTGCCAATATTTTCAAATTCAAAGCAGGACAGAGATGGGAAACCAGGCGGAAAAAACTGTAGCTCGATCCGTGCAAATCGACAGACTGGTTCAGTTCCTTAAAGAGGTGCGCAACGAGATGGCCAGGGTGACCTGGCCCTCAGGAGATGAAGTAAAAGGCGCAACTGCGGTGGTCATTGTAGTTTGTATATTCGTCGCTATTGTTATCTGGATTGTGGATAAGATAATAAACTTCGGTCTGGATCTCATTTTTTAACTTTTTCGGCCGAATTCTAACAATAGCTCAAGCTGTTTCAGTCTTTAATTTTTTTCGGGTGTTTTTCTAATGGAAGATTACAAGTGGTACGTTCTTCAGGTCTACTCGGGCCATGAAAACAAAGTTAAGAGCCGGATAGAGAAGATGATAGCTGATCTTGAAGGCCAGGAGACAAAAACCATGATCCGGGAAGTGATGGTACCCACCGAGGAAGTGACTGAACTGAGGAACGGCAAAAAGGTTAAAGTACAGGAAAAGCTTTACCCGGGGTACGTGCTGATCAATATGATCGCCAATGAAGAGACCCTGCATACCCTGGAAAACACCCAAGGCATAATCAAGATCGCCGGTGGAGGAGTCAAACCTCATCCGTTGCGTGAAAGTGAAGTGAACAAGATTATCCGCCGGGAGGAAAGACCGGCAGCCAGCGGTGTGGCTGAGGAAATCCCCTATAAGGTAGGCGATTATGTTGAAGTGGTGGATGGGCCGTTTACCGAGTTTAATGGCAGAATTGAAGAGGTGTATCCGGAAAAAGGCAAGGTGAAAGTAGTAGTGAGTCTATTCGGTCGGCCCACTCCACTAGAACTCGACTATCTGCAGTTGAAAAGGCTGTAGGCAGTTTTTATTAGAAGGAGCTTGACCGTGGCAAAAAAGGTGATCGGATTTATCAAACTTCAGATTCCCGCAGGCCAAGCTAATCCCGCTCCACCTGTGGGGCCGGCGCTGGGTCAGCATGGTGTCAACATCATGGAGTTCTGCAAGGCTTTCAATGCCCGGACCCAGAACCAGACCGGCACTATCATTCCGGTGGAGATAAGCGTCTATGCCGATAGATCGTTTTCTTTTATCACGAAAACTCCTCCGGCTGCGGTGCTTATAAAAAAAGCCGCCGGTCTGGCCAAGGGAAGCGGAGAACCCAATAAAACCAAAGTGGCCAGCATTACCGAGGCCCAACTGGAAGAAATCGCCAAAACCAAGCTTCCCGATCTGAATGCAACATCGCTTGAGGCGGCAAAAAGCATGATTCGCGGAACCGCGCGGTCGATGGGAATCGAAATCAAGGGTTAAAACTACTACTGCGGAAGAAGAT
>QNCA01000453.1 GCA_003644325.1 Planctomycetota bacterium | reverse complement strand
GAGCCACCCGGCGAGTTCACGCGGATCGCCGCCGATGAAGAGCGAGAAATTGTTCCGCGACAGTATGTCGCGGATATCCACGTGTTGCAGCGCGGCCTCGAAGACCGCCGGGCTTTCTTCGACGGCGGCGACATACCCGTCCGGCCCGACCGTCTTTTGCAGGGCGCGGACGTGGTGGCCGAGTCCGAACCCCAGGACGGCGACGGCGTCGCCGGCGGACGCCCCGGAGGCGGCGGCGAATCGCCGGGCCTCCCCGGCGGGGTCGTAGGCGCTGTGAAGGGCGTGCATGCGGCCGTCGGGCGGGATAACGCGCGCCGCGCGCGCGCCGGAACGCGCCGGGAAGACATCCACCACGAGATTTTTTGCGCCGCGAGAATCTTCGACGGCGCGCGCCGCGTGCGCCTGTCTTTCTCTCAGGACGCGCAGGTTTCTTTTGAAGAGTTCGTTCATTTCGTATCGGCCACGGCGTTCCGGACGGCGTTTTTCAGTTTCAGGAGGTGCGGTCTCAGGTACGATGCCGACCGGAGATTGCCGCCGAAGAAGACCCTGCCGCGCTCTATTTCCTTCAACAGGCGTTCGTCGCCGAAGGGCATATCCGCTATTTGCGCGACCTCGCGCTTCTCGAAATAGAGTTTGGTCTCGAGCATGTTACGCTGAATCATGGGTATGAGGTGCCGGAAGGCGTCGAGTTCCTCGTGGCAGTGGTTGACGCGGCGGGTGAGTTTCTTCACCTGTGGTGCGTCGGCGCCGGACTCCTCGACAGTCCGGCGCATACGTTTGAGGATCTTGAGCGCTTCCTTGCATGTGGCGATGATGGTCTCGATGTGGCGGCATGCGTCGGCGACGGCGCTCGCGAAGGAGTCGAAGTCGCTGCGGGGTTTCGTCGAGGCGGCCTTCAGGAGCGTTGAGGTGTCCACGGGGCTCGCGGCGAACCTCTCCAGCGCCTCGGCGAGGGTCATGATTTCCGCGCCCCTCTTGAGGGCGCCGCCCTCGGTGGCGTCGATGACGCGGGCTTTGGTCCGGGCGAATTCGTTCTCGAAGATGGTGAGGAAGTTCAGGAAGTTCTTCCGGGCGGGGTGCATCAGGCCGTCGATGCCGCGTATCGTGACCAGGCCGGTCTCCTTTTCGACGTCGAGTTCATCGCCCCATGCGATGTTGCAGCCGTCGGCGTGGGCGCGCCCGCCCGGGAAGCACAGGTCCAGGCCCGCCAGGATGATGGGGTCCGCTCCGAGGTACCTGGCCAGGTAGAACGCGGTGTGGGCGACGGAGCGCCCCTTGGCCAGCGTGCCCTTGGGCGGCGTGAAGGTGTCCAGCCACCCGGTCTCCGGCGTGTTGATTCCGATGAGCAGTTTCGGGCCGGGGTACTTTTCCAGTATGGTCGGGCAGACCTCGGGGTCGGCGGCGAGGACGATGCCGTCGGAGCCTTCGATGTCTTCGAAGTACCTGTAACTTATCTCGTCGGGGTCCATGGACACGACGACGTGCGGCCGCACGCCCGCGGAGAGGAGTTTCTTGAGGACTGTTCCTACACAGATGATAACGGCCCTGTCCGATGCCTTGGCGAGCAGGTGAACGTTCTTGTCGAGAGAGGGTCCCGCGGCCACCACGATCGCGGGTTTACCGGTGAAGGCGCCCTGCACCTGCATGATGCCCGGGTGTTCGAGGTAGTGCAGGCTGTTGGCAAGGATGTTGCCCTGGCACACGGGGCCGAGAGTAATGGCGGTCTGCAAGTCCACGACGCGTTTGTTGGCGGCGTTTCGCACCTCGGTTTCGGCGGAGGCATAGAAGGCGGCGTTGAGCAGAAGGGAGGGTGGATACTTGATGACCGTTATGTCTTCGATAAAGGCGTCGTCGAAAAATGCCGTGATGAACGCGGAAAACCGCGCCGGGTCGTCGCCCGCCCAGAGGTGTATCTTTTCGGACGAGAGCAGGGGCGCAAGGTCGCGCAGTGAAAGCGCGGTCCTGAGCAGGGACAGGTCGGCCTCGATGATGATGGCCTGCTGGCGCGTGGCGAGGCGATTAAGGATTTCCTCTGCGACGTAGCCCAGGCCGAACCCCATAAGGACGTAGTTGTCGCGCTCGCCGAAGCCCTTTGCATCGACGAAGCGGGTCGCCTCTTTTACGGGGTCGTAGGCGCTGTGAAGCGTTATCGACCTGCCGTCGGCGGCGGCGATGCGGGCGGTATAATGTCCGGAGCGCGTGGGCGTGATTTCACAGTTTGACCTGCAATCCGCACCGGCGAGCGACCGGGCGAGGCCGGGGTTGCGCTTTTTCAGCGCGGCGAGATTTCCCGCCAGGGTCTTTTCCGACAACATATCCCCCCCTCCATGTTTTGAAGGAGAATTTACCAGAGGGCGCGCCCGCGCGCAAGCACAAACCGGAGGATTTGGACTCGCGCGAATATAAGCGTTGTTGTGCCGTATGGATAATTGAGGGGGTGGAGAGCCGCACCGATGACTGGAGCCGCACCGGTGATTGGAGCCGCACCGGTGACTGGAGCCGCACCGGTGACTGTCATCATTACCCATTCGGACCCTGACGGGTCCTCAGGGCGAGGACCCGGAACGGGCGGAGCGCAGACGCCCTGAAGGAGCGGCCG
>QNCA01000037.1 GCA_003644325.1 Planctomycetota bacterium | reverse complement strand
TCACCATCTACGAGCGGGCCGCTCCTTCAGAGCGTCTGCGCTCCGCCCGTTCCGGGTCCTCGCCCCGAGGACCCGTCAGGGTCCGAATGGGTAATGGTGACGGTCACCGGTGCGGCCTTTCCAAGATTCTTACATGCTCCCCTCCCTTATCCCCGACTCGGACACTCGGACCGGATAACGCTTTTTTTCTTTGACTGGTGAAATGGATTCTGCTAATATCCCCGTGTCACGTCCGATCTTTGAAGCAATCCCGCATCATCGCCAAATCACAAAGAACAAGGGGGGAAGCATGATAGCCATCGAACACATCACCGCCAGAGAGATCCTGGACTCCCGCGGCAATCCCACCGTCGAGGTCGATGCAATACTGGAAGATTTCACGCTTGGCCGCGCGGCGGTACCTTCCGGCGCTTCGACCGGCGTTCACGAGGCGGTGGAACTGCGCGACGGCGGGACGCGCTACATGGGCAAGGGAGTGACCACGGCCGTCGAGAACGTCAACCGCGTCATCGCGCCGAAACTGGTGGGGCTTGATGCGCTCCAGCAATCGGAGATAGACCAGATGATGATCGAGATGGACGGCACCGAGAATAAGGGGAAACTCGGCGCGAACGCCATCCTCGGTGTCTCGCTGGCGGTGGCCCGGGCCGCCGCGAACGCGTTGGAGATCCCGCTGTACCGCTATATAGGCGGACCAAACTCCCACGTACTGCCCGTGCCGATGATGAACATCCTCAACGGCGGTAAGCACGCCGACAACAACGTGGACCTGCAGGAGTTCATGATCGTGCCTTTCGGGGCGGAGAGTTTCCGCGAGGCGCTGCGCATGGGCGTGGAGGTATTTCACAACCTCAAGGCCGTGCTCAAATCCCGCGGCTACAACACCTCGGTCGGCGACGAGGGCGGCTTCGCGCCGGACCTGCGCTCCAACACCGAGGCCCTGGACGTCATCATGGAGGCAATCGAAACCGCCGGCTACAAGCCGGGAGACGACGTCATGATAGCGCTGGACCCCGCCGCAAGCGAGTTCTATGAAAACGGCTCCTACATCCTGAAGGCCGAAGAGGAAAGCGAGAAATCGTCCGAACAGATGATTGATTTCTATGCCGATCTTCTGGAAAAATATCCGATATTCTCAATAGAAGACGGTCTGGCGGAGGATGACTGGGATGGCTGGAAGGTGATGACCGACAAACTGGGCGGAAAGATACAGATTGTCGGCGACGACATCTTCGTCACGAACACCTCTCGACTACAGCGGGGCATCGAGATGGGCGTGGCGAACTCCATCCTCATCAAGTTAAATCAGATAGGCACGCTCACCGAGACGCTGCAAACCATCGAGACGGCCCGCAACAACGGCTACACCGCGGTGGTTTCGCACCGGTCGGGCGAGACGGAGGACACGACAATATCCGACGTCGTGGTCGCGGTCAACGCCGGCCAGATAAAGACCGGCTCCGCGTGCAGGACGGACCGCGTGTGCAAGTACAATCAACTGCTCCGCATCGAAGAGGAACTCGGCTCACGCGCGGTTTACGGGGCCAAGCATGTCCGAAAATGAAAAGTCAACCCGCCGGACCTTCGAGATGATATTCTGGTCGGTCCTTGTGCTGGGCGCGTTGCTTTACGTCTCGTACGGCCTGCTGCCGCTGGGAGACCGCCTGCGAGAAAGCCGACAACGCTTGCAGGCCGCCCGACAAGAAGTCGAGCGGATGGAAGCGGACCTGGCACGGGTACGGGCCTGCACAAGGGCGCTCGGCGGCGAAGAGCCTTCGCCCGACGTCATAGAAAGAGAACTGCGCAACCGCCTGGGATACAGGCGGAAAGGCGAGGTCAGGATATCACTGGCCGATGAGTGAGGACGCCCGACATGGCGGACATTCTGGACCAGAGCGAAGTTGACGCACTGCTGGAGGCGGTCAAGAAAGGCAACGTCGTCACAGGGGAGGGCGGCCCGGCCGCCGGGGGCGAAGAGATACAGCAGTACGACTTCAAGCGCCCCGAGCGCGTCAGTAAGGAGCAACTCCGCGCCCTGCACAACGTCAACGAAATTTTCGCCAGGAACCTCGGCGCTACGCTCTCCGCCATGATACGCACCATCGTCGAGGTCAACCTGCTGGCGGTGGAACAGATAAACTACGGGGAGTTCATCTCCTCGTTGCCCAACCCCACATCCTTCAACCTGCTCGAGGTGAAGCCGCTGGACGGGGACGCCATATTGGAAATCAGCCCCTCCACCATATTCCCGATAATAGACCGTCTGCTGGGCGGGGGCGTCGCCGGCAGCGCCCTGCCGGCCAGGCCGCTCACGCAGATTGAGCAGCGCCTCACGAGCCAGATGGTCCAGCGAGCACTCGAGCAACTCAAAGCCGCCTGGGCCAACATATACGAACTCGACTTCGCGGTCACCAAGAACGAGTCCAACCCCCAACTCATGCAGATTCGCTCGCCCAACGAAGCGGTCGTGGTTGCGCGCTTCGAGGCCAAGGTCGGCAAATCTTCCGGCCTGCTCAACCTCTGCTTCCCCTTCGTCGTCATCGAACCGATTATCTCCGGCTTCACCGCCCAGACCTGGCTCTCCCAGCCCAAGCGGCACGAACCGAAAAACTTCTCGGAACAGATACGAGACAACATCTCCAAGGCCACCCTTGAACTGGTATGCTACCTGTGCGAGTCCGGCATCAGGCTTTCAGACCTGATGGACCTGCAAGAAGGCCACATCATCCAGACCGACAGGCCCGCGAACAGCGAAATCTCCCTCAGCATAGAGGGCAAACTGAAGTTCAAGGGTAAGCCCGGCATACACAAGAATCACAAAGCGATACTCCTCTCCCGTCGCACCCAACCCAACGAAACCATCTGAGGCGGACAAAAAAAGGCAAGGGCAAGGCGGTCCCACCGCTTATATCTCCGCTTCGGGCGGACCGTGGTTTTGATTTGCGAGAAATGGGTCAACTGACGTAATGATGGGAGCCGGACTCGTAGCAGCGTTTGCAGATAAAATCGAGGTCCACCTTTTTCCCCCTGAACAGCCTCCGCGCCATGCGGTATTTCTCGTTATTCCAGATTGTCTTGAAGTCGCCGTCGAACGAATCGCTGAATAAGTCGGAGTCCTTCCAAATGTTGCAGCAGGGATAAATGCCGCCCTGCGGGCTGATGAAGACCCGCTGCCACAGGTCCTTGCAGACATGGACCCTGCCCTTCTTTGCCCGCTTCTCGTCGCGTTTCTTGTAGCGGTTGAACCGCGTCTCTTCGGGCAGCCACTCCGCCGCCAGCGCGACCTGTTCCTCGATGTTTCCCTCGCCGAAGTTCCACATGTCAACGCGGATGGTTTTCTTCTTGAAGCGGCAGCCCAACTCCTCCGCCAGGCGTCGCGCGGCTTCCATTTCGTGCACGTTGTGCTTCATCACCAGGAAACGAAACACTATCTCCGGCGTCGCCGAGTTGCGCCGCTTTTTCTCCTCCACCAGCGCCCGCAGGTTCGACATCACGACGTCGAAGTCTCCCCCGACACGGTATTTCGAGTACGTCTCCTGCGACATGCCGTCTATCGAGACCGTCAGCGAATCCAGGCCGGAATCGACAATCTCGCGTATCGTCTCGCCCGTGGCGACGTTGAAGTTCGTGCTGGTATCCGTGCGCAGGGCATACTTTTTGGCGTATCGCACCAGCGCGAAAAAATCCTTGTGCAAAAACGGCTCGCCCCAGTTGAACAGGCACAACTCGTAGAGATACGGCCCGAGCGTGTCGATGATTTTCCTGTAAAGAGCCAAGTCGATGTGTCCCTTCTCCATCCGGAGCGTGCCCCGGCCCGTGGCGCAGAGCGCACATTTCAGATTGCACACGTTCGTCGGGTCGATGATGGCCAGCGTCGGGTAAGACCACAGCCGCTCCCGCCGCAGTGCAAACTCGATGCGGTTCAAAATCCTGTTCAGAAATCTCTTCGCTCTAAAAGCCACGTCACGACCATCAACATACGGAAAAATCGACAAGCGCGACAAACATTATCCAGCGCCTCCGAAATATGTCAAACAAAACGCCTGCGCCCTCGAAACACCGTACTCCTTCTGAAAAATAAGATTGAACCGCCAAGACCGTCAAGACCGCCAAGACTGCCAAGACCGCCAAGAAAAAAATAAAAAAATGGGAACTACAGAAACAATAATGCCATTTTGGGAGTTCACCTAGAAAAATAAAATCTTGGTGCTCCCCGACGGGTCGGGGCAAGCTTTGGCGTCCTTGGCTGTTAGGAAAAAAGTATCCTTGGCGGTTCGCCGCGAGGCTCGTACGGGCCGCCGCCAAGTAGTTTTTCTTGACAGGGGGCCGTATTTGCGGTTAATATCCCGCGACGCCGGTGCCTGCTGCGGGTGTTTGGCAGCGGCTATTTTTGTTTTATTTGCCAGGGGCGTAATGCAAGCCGTCATCTCCGACGTTCACAGCAACATAGAAGCATTTCGGGCGGTCTATGAGGACATTCGGTCGCTGGGCATCAAGGACATCGTGTGCCTGGGAGACATGATAGGCTACGGGCCGAATCCGCGCGAATCCATCGCGTTGACGATGAAGACGTGCCGCCGCACAATCCTGGGCAACCACGAGATGGCGGTAATGGGCGAGCAGGAGGACTTCAACGAACGCGCGAAGGTCGCAGTGGCCTGGACCAGGGAGCAACTGGCCCTCCGGGGCAAGGGCGCGAAGATAAACAGGAAGTTGTGGGATTTCCTCGGCCGGATGAAAAAGATACTGGTCGAGGGGCCGTTTGTCTATGTGCACGGCTCGCCGCGGGATTACACGCGGGAATACATCTTTCCGCGAGATATATATAACGAGGCGAAACTGGACGACATCTTCAACAGGTTCGATACTTACAGCCTGGTCGGGCACACCCACATACCGGGGGTAATAACGGAGGACCACAATTTTCTGAGGCCGGAGGACATCGACAGCGCCTATAAACTGACCGGAAAGAAAACGATAATAAACGTGGGTTCCGTCGGCCAGCCGCGCGACGGGGACAACCGCGCCTGTTACGTGGTGCTGCACGACGACGCGGTCGAATACCGCCGGGTGGCCTATGACTATGAGCGAACCGTGGAAAAGATAAAGCAGACCGGCGCGCTGCCGGAGTTCCTGGCCAGACGTTTGGTGGAGGGCAGATAGTGAGTCAAAGAGTGCGCCTACTCATAGCGATGGCCCTCGCCCTGGGGATATTAATAGTGTGGGGCAAACTGTTTCCCCCGCGGCAGGTTCAGGAACCGCCGCCTGAAACCGGCCAGGAAAAACCCGCAAAGCCCGATGCGCAGGAAGACGGCGATTCCCGGTTGAAGGCGGCCCTGCTGGAAGAGCCGATACCCGCAACCTGCACCCCCCCGCCCGCCGAACCCGGCAAGGCGGCAACGGCCCGCGGTCTCGATGCCCCGACATATCACGCGGTCGAGCAAGACATCGAGTTCAGGACGGAATACCTGCGCGTCGTGCTGACCACCCGGGGCGCGGCGCTGAAGTCGCTGGAAATACTACCCGCCGAGGGTCCTCAATACGCGATGGACATCATCGACTACGAAGGGGAGGCGCGCGGGCGCCTGTCGCTGGGTCTGACCGACGCCGACGAGCATATCGGCGAAACCGCGCTCTACAGCGTGGAGGAGAGGTCGGACACGAAGATAGTGTTCGCGAGCGACTGGAAGGACGGGTGGCGCCTGGTGAGAACCTACGATTTCGCAACGGGCAAGGAGGACTCGCCGTACGCCTTCCGCATGACACTGCGGTTTGAGAACAGGGAAGCCCGGCGCCTCCGGACGGCGTTCACGCTGAACGGCAGCGCCGGCCTGACCATGGCCGACCCCTTCATACCGCAGGTAAGAGGTCACGTCCTCGAGTTGAAGGATGACGGCTCCGTGCACTTGGAGAAGCACGACGTAGGCAAGGTCTTCGACGCGCCCCTGAAATACGAGGACAGGAACATACGCCTGGTGGCCGTGACCAACAAGTATTTTGCCGCGGCGCTCATATATGCCGGCGATAAGCCGCCGGTAAGCGACGCGACGCTCCGGCCGCTGGTGGCGGCCGGGGAGGGCGGCGCGAAAGACGTGCACGAGAACTGCGTGGTTCCCGCCATGGGCTACGAGATAGACCTCGCCGCTTCCGACGGGGACAGGGTCCGGACCCACGAAATGCCTTTCATCTTCTACGCGGGCCCCCGACAGGAGGCCGATCTCGGCGTCCTGGACCGCTACAACATGACGCAACTGGAAGTCAAGATGGACTGGCCGATATTCGGCTTCCTGTTCGGCTGGTTCGTCGAGCCCTTTTCAAAGATAATAATAATAAACGTCCTGAAGGCCATTTACTCCGTAATCGGCAACTACGGGGTTGCCATCATTGCGCTGACCTTGCTGCTCCGCCTGGTGATGTTTCCGCTGAGCAGGAAGCAGCAGGAGTCGATGCAGAAGATGCAGAAACTCGGCCCCAGGATGAAGGCCCTCAAGGAAAAATTCAAAGGCAACAAGCAGAAACAGAACGAGGAGGTAATGAAATTGTACAAGGAGCACGGCGTGAACCCGGCGGCGGGCTGTCTGCCGATGCTGCTGCAGATGCCGATGTTCATCGGTCTCTTCTTCACGCTGCGCTATGCGATAGACCTCAGGAAGGCGGGATTTCTCTACATAACCGATCTTTCGCTGCCCGACGGACAGAGCCTGGGCCTGCATATAGACTTCACGGTACCCTTCTTCAACTGGCATTTCCCCTACCTGAATATTCTGCCGTTGCTGATGATGGGCGTGTGGACGCTGCAACAGGCCCTCGCGCCCAAGTCGGCCGACCCGCAGCAGCGCCAGACACAGAAAATAATGATGATAATGCCGATAGTCTTCGGCCTTCTCCTGTACAACTACGCCGCAGGGCTGGCGCTGTACATGATAGGAAACATGTTCTTCGGCCTGGTGGAACAGCACATCGTCAAGAAGATCGTCGCCAGGCAACTCTCCGTCGAACCGACCGCCCGTGCGGGCCGAAAACAAAGCGCCGTATCGGCGCGAAAACACGGCAGGAGGTGAACCGCCCGCGGAGGAGCCCCGGTTCCGGTCCGGTGCGGTTTCCGTTTAATCGACCCTCGCGCGTAACGGGAGCGCGTAATAATTCTGGAAGGGCCGCGTCGATGACTGTCACCATTACGGAGCCGTCCCCGATGTATCGGGGGCGGATCGTAGATGGTGACTGTCACCGCGCCAAGCAGCCGCCCAGAATTCTTGCATGCACCCGCCCTGAACCCGTACTCACGGAAAACCCTCACAAATGCTGCTGCCGACCGACACAATCGTGGCGCTAGCCTCTCCGCCCGGACGGGGCCTCGAAGGAATAATCCGCCTCAGCGGGCCGGACGCGATGGAGATAGGCGGCCGTCTTTTCCGGTCGCCGGAGAAACTCGAGGACGCGCCCACCTTCAGCGCGCTCCGCGGCAAAGTCGTAACCGAGGCCCTGCCGCCCGTTCCCGCCCTGGCATACGTCATGCGCTCCCCCGCCACGTACACCCGCGAGGACATGGTGGAGTTTCACCTGCCGGCGTCCACGCCGATACTCCGGTGCGTAATGCGGGCGGTGATTGCGGAGGGCGCGCGGGCGGCCGAGCCCGGCGAATTCACCGAGCGTGCCTTCCTCAGCGGACGGATAGACCTGGCACAGGCCGAGGCGGTGCTGCGGGCGGTTCACGCGGTTCACCTGACGGAACTGCGCAACGCCGTAATGCAACTGCGCGGCTTCGCACACCGCGAAATCCAAACGCTGCGGGACGACATCGTTGAACTGATGTCGCTGCTGGAGTTGAACATCGACTTTTCCGACCAGGACATAACCCTGGCCGGGCCGGAAGAGGTAACCGGCCGCATTGCGCGGATACGGAAAGGGGTCGATGAGATCTTGCGGCGCGCTTCCCGCCTGATACCTGCCGAGGGCGTGCCGGTGGTGCTGTACGGGCCGGTCAACGCCGGCAAGTCAACTCTCTTCAATGCGCTTATCGGAACGGAACGGGCGATAGTCTCCCGCGCGGCGGGGACGACGAGGGATTACCTGCACGCGGAAATCGAGGTTGACGGCATGACCCTGCGCCTGATAGACACCGCCGGAATAAGGGAAACAGGCGACGTGGTGGAAAGGGTCGCGCAGAAACGCTCCCGCGAACAGGCATCGGCGGCAGGGGTGCTGGTGTACGTGCTGGACATACGGGATGCCCGTGCGGCCATCTCTCCCCCGGAAAGAGCGCCCGATATCGTCGCGCTCAACAAGGCGGACCTGGCCGAAGGCAAGGCGGAGCGCGTGGAGGGAGAATGGCCCTGCCCCGTGGTGCGAGTCTCCGCGCTGAAAGGCCGCGGCCTGGCGGAACTCCGGCGCGCGCTCCTGCGGGCGGTCGAGTTGCAGGTATCGGGAGGGCACGCCTTTGTGCCCAACCTCCGCCAGACGGCTTGCCTGGAGAAGGCGAGCGAAGCCCTGGACGCGGCCCTGGAGGCAAGCGGAGAAGAAATCATCGCTTACGAGTTGCGCCATGCGGCGAACCACCTGGCGGAGGTAATCGGCGAGGTGCCCTCGGAAGAGTTGCTAAACAGGATTTTCTCCGGATTTTGCATTGGCAAGTGAAAAAACTTTCGGATATTTCTGGATTTCTCGGCTTAAGTTCGGTGCCCGAAGGGACGATATTACGACAGGAAGAACTATGCGAACAGGGTCGCGGCAGATGAACTTCCACGCGGATTCGGGCCAAAGCAATTTTTTTTGACGAGGATCCTTGACAAACGGGAGTTTTTGTGATAGAATGCAACTTTGCGGATAACTAGGAGGGAGACGGGCACATATAGTTGTCAATACAGGGGTGCGATGATGCCACACGTGTATCGCGAGCGCGAGAGCAGGTGTGGCATTTTGTTTTTTGCCAGTACGGGCCCGGCCGGTACCCGCCCCGTACGGGTACCGGGCAATATCCGGAGAGATGCGATATCGGTCGGCATCCGGTAAAAACACTGGAGAAACT
>QNCA01000036.1 GCA_003644325.1 Planctomycetota bacterium | reverse complement strand
CGGGCAAGCGGGCAACAAGCGATTATTCCGCCCTTTCCTACTCGCCTACCTTTTTCGCCTTTCACCCGATTTCACTCCTCGTCTTCCTCCGGTTCCTTGTTGAAATCCAGCACCACGTATTGCGCATATCCCACTCTATTCACTTCCACGAGCACCTTTCGTTTGCCCTTTTCCAGTTTTATCAGTTCGTTGTACTCGGCCTCGAACTCGTCCAGGCTGTTTATTTCTTTGCCGCCCAGTTTCACGATTATGTCGCCGTGTTCAAGACCGCTCTTGCCGGCGTTGCCGTCATACTTCAGACCCAGCACAAAGACGCCATTCTCCTTAAAGCGCGACATGATGCCGGTAAGTCTGCTTATCTCCTTGACGGTCATGCCCCAGTCCTTGCATTCCATCTCGTCGCCTTCGCGCTTGCCGCGCACCTCAGGCACGATAGTCACTTCTATCTTTTCCTTGCCGCGCAGGACGGCAAGTTTCGCCTCCTCGCCCAGGGGAAGGGATGCAAAGAACCGCTGCGTTGCGGGCAATTCGTGCCGATAGGTGCAGTTTATCTTTTTGCCGTTCACTTCCTGTATAATGTCGCCTGCGCGCAAATCGGTCTTCGACGCGGGGGAATTCGGGAATATGCTCCCCACCAGCACCCCCTCCTCCGCGGCGATCGTCTCGCTCTTGGAGAAGTCCTTCAGTTCCTGGAATTTTATCCCGGTCCAGGATCGGGTTATCTTGCCTTCTTTGCCGGTCTTGGCGGCCCGTCCGATAAGTTCCCTCGCTATGTCCCTGACCAGATCGACCGGAATCGCAAAGCCGAGATTCTCCCCGGATGGCACGCCCAGTGAGTTTATACCGATGACTTCCCCCTTCAAGTTCACCAGCGGCCCGCCGCTGTTGCCCGGGTTAATCGCGGCGTCCGTTTGTATCCAGAGCGTGTACGGGGCCATATCGAAGTAACGCTCCAGGTTGCTCACGACGCCCAGCGACACCGAGCGTGAAAAGCCCAGCGGCGCGCCCAGCGCCATCACAAAGTCGCCCTCGCTCAGCGCAGAGGACGTGCCCAGCGTGGCCACGGGCAACTTGCCCTTGTATTCCGACAGGTCCAGTTTTATCACCGCCAGGTCGGTCTCTTGGTCCAGTCCGACGACCGTCGCGTCCATCTCGCTCTTGTCGTACAGCACGCACCGTATGTGCTTGGCCTTCTCGGCCACGTGATTGTTCGTAACCACATGGCCTTCCCCGTCGATAATCACGCCGCTGCCGAACACCTGCTGCCGCCGGGCCTCGCCGCCTTCCAGGCGCTCCTGCACGGGCTTGATGAAGACCAGCGACGGCAGCGCCTTGGCCTTCGCCTCGGTTACTATCTTTTGAAACGCGGCTATCGCCTCGGCCTCGGCCGCCGGGGCGGGCTGCTCTTCGACGGCAGGCGGCTCCGCAGCCGGGGGGGAGGCCGCATCGGGTTCATCGCCCGGCGTCGTCGCCTGCAGCAGCGGCAACATCCACAACATCATCAAAACGACCGGAATCGCTATGCCTCTTTTCATGACGGACTCCCTCAACGATAGATTACAACCTTTACTCAAGTTGACCGACTTTTGCCGGCCTCGGTGACTGAAAGGTGACAGTCACCATTTACGGAGCGCAGGCCCCCCGACCTGTCGGGGGGGGGCCGGCTCGTAGATGGTGACTGTCACCTTTGCGCCAACATGTTATTCGGATAGGCTCTAAACAAAAATGGGAGTACCAGGACTCGAACCTGGAACCAATGGATTATGAGTCCACTGCTCTGCCGATTGAGCTATACTCCCATGTAAGTCATCGCGCATTGTCTTCAAAGATTATATTTGCCCCGGCCGGCATTTCAAGAAATTTATCCGGCAAAGGCGCCCCGCGAGGAGGGCGAAGAGCATGTGAGAATCCCGGAAAGGCCGCACCGGCCCGTACGGGCCGTGCCAGGCAGCGCCCAGGGTTCTTGCATGCCCGGGAGAGCGAATTTTCTCGACAAGGCACCCGGTCTTCCCGTATAATCCCCGTTCGCACGCGGGGTGCCCTTGGCACCTTTTTTTCTTCCGTGACAATGGACTTTTGTCCAACAAGGTCAAAGCGCGGAGGTTAACCGCCTCCGTACCCGTTGTAATATTTGTGTTGGATTCATTGAGGTTCAAATGAAAAAACTCCTATCCGGCAACCAGGCCATCGCCCGCGGCGCCTACGAGGCAGGTTGCAAATTCGCCTCAGCCTACCCCGGCACCCCGAGCACCGAAATACTCGAAACCCTCGCCGCCTACGACGAAATTTACTCCGAGTGGTCCCCCAACGAAAAGGTCGCCCTGGAGGCCGCAACCGGCGCCGCATTCTCCAATGCGCGCTCACTGGCGGCGATGAAGCACGTCGGCGTCAATGTCGCCGCCGACCCGCTGTTCACGCTTTCCTACACCGGCACACGCGGCGGCATCGTCATCATCACCGCTGACGACCCCGGCATGCACTCATCCCAGAATGAACAGGACAATCGCCACTACGCCATCGCCGCAAAGATCCCCATGCTCGAACCAAGCGACAGCCAGGAGGCCAAGGACTTTACCATGCGCGCCTTTGAACTCAGCGAAGAATACGATGCGCCCGTACTCCTGAGAACAACCACGCGCATCGCGCACTCGGAGTGCCTGGTGGAGATAGGCGAGCGCGTGGAACTCGACCGCGACTATGCCTTCGAGCGCGACCAGGCGAAATTCGTCATGGTCCCCGCCCATGCGCGAGCCAGGCACGTGCTCGTGGAAGAGCGTATGCGGCAACTTGCCGAATATGCCGAGACATGCAAGGAAAACGTCGTTGAGGAACGCAAAACCGACATCGGTATCATCACCAGCGGCATCGCTTACCAGTACGTCCGCGAGGTATTGCCCGAGGCCAGCATCCTGAAGATAGGCCTCGTCAACCCCCTGCCCAGGCGGCTTATCCGCGATTTCGCCGCCCGGGTGGGCAAACTTTACGTCATCGAAGAACTCGACCCGATAATCGAGAAACACGTCCGTTCGCTCGGCATCGAGGTCGAAGGCAAGCCGGATGAATTTCGCTGCGGGGAGATCGGCCCGGCAAAGATACGCTCGTTTATCCTCGGCGCATCCATCCCCGGCGCATCACCCGCCGCGAAGGCACACCCGCCCGTGATGTGCCCGGGCTGCCCGCACAGGGGCATCTTCCATGCGCTGAACCGGCTGAAACTCCTGGTCATGGGCGACATCGGCTGTTATACCCTCGGCGTCGCTCCGCCGTTGAACTCCATTGACACGTGCGTTGACATGGGCGCATCCATCAGCCACGCCGTCGGCGCCTCGCACGTCGTTCCGCCGGAGCGACAAAAGGCCATGGTGGCGGTCATAGGCGACTCCACCTTCATACACTCCGGCATCACGGGACTCATCAACGCGGTTTATAACAAGGCCAACCTGACGCTTATCATCCTCGACAACCGCACCACCGCGATGACCGGCGGCCAGCCGCACCCCGCCACCGGCCGTACGATCAAAGGCGAGGAAACATTCCGACTGGACCTCGTCAACATCTGCCGGGCATGCGGCGCAACCTCGGTCAGGGTCATCGACCCCTACGACCTGACCGCATCCCGGGCTGCGATCGAGACCGCGACGCGGGAAGACGGAGTCTCCGTATTGATTACCAATCGCCCCTGCATGTTGATTGACAAAAGCGCATGGAATCCGCCCTACCGGATTGACGAAGAGAAATGCAGCGCCTGCAAGGCATGCCTGACACTCGGCTGCCCTGCCATAGTCGACCATTCAACCGGGGCGGAAAAGGCGGCGCCGGAGATAAATTCCCTGCTCTGCACCGGCTGCGGCCTGTGCGGACAGGTTTGCAAGTTCGACGCCATAGTTCCCCGGGAAACGGCAACCGATACCACCAGGTGAAAACATGCCCGCACAGGAGCAGAAATGAAAACCACAAAAATACTGATTGTCGGCGTAGGAGGCCAGGGCGTCATCCTCTGTTCAAACATCTTGGCTCACGCCGCGCTGAAGACCGGCCATGACGTAAAGAAAAGCGAGTTACACGGCATGGCCCAGCGGGGCGGCAGCGTGACAACGCATGTCATCTACGGCCCGAAAGTGTACTCGCCACTCGTCGAGGAAGGTTACGCCGACGTGATCCTGGCGCTGTCAAACGACGAAATCGAGCGGGTGAAACACTACCTCAAACCCGACGGCGTGATAATCAAGGCGCCCGACGCCCTGCCGGGCCGCCTGAAAAACCCGCGCACGCTCAGTGTCGCCATGCTCGGCCTCCTGGCGAAACACCTGGACATCGCCGAGGATATATGGCTTGAATCAATCCGGGAACGCGTCAAGGAAAAATTCGTCGCCCTCAACATAGAGGCCTTCAACATCGGAAAAGAACAGGAAGCAATCAACAAGGAGTAAGCAGGGGAAGGCTCGATTTATCGGGACTCCCTGCGACTTCCTCTGAGGAGAACGCTCCAATGAAGGACCTGTTTCAAAAGGCCTTTGATGAAGGACGGGACTTCCTAACGGAGAGAGAATCCTACGCGATGTTCGCCGCGCTGGGACTGGACGTGCCCCGTCACGAACTTATCCCGGACGGTGCGTGGCTGCGCGGCAGGCTCCACGAGATAAAAAAGGAATACCCTGAACGCGTGGTCCTGAAGGTCGCCTCGCCGGACATCCATCACAAGACCGAGATAGGCGGCGTTGCCGTCGTCGATAACAACGCCGACGCGATAGCGGGGGCCTTCGACGCCATAACCACCCGCGCGAGAGAGGCAATGCCGGATGCGCGGCTTGAAGGCGCGCTGCTGATGGAATATGTCCAGTGCGAACAAGAATTGCTGGTGAGCCTTATCGACGACCCGACGTTCGGGTATATGCTGTCGGTGGGCAAGGGCGGCACGCTGACGGAAATTTTCAAGGACATCGCGATGCGGCCCGCACCGGTGGAAAAGGCAAACGTGGAGGCGATGGTCAAATCCCTGAAGACGTATCCGCTCCTGAAAGGCTACCGCGGGACAAAAAAGGCGGACATCGGACAGATAGCGGACTTCGTCACAACGATCTCCCTGTTGGCACGACCCGCACAAAAGTCACGACAAAAGGCGCCCGCCCCATTTTGTCGCGGTTTTGAGGTAGTGGAACTGGAGATCAACCCCCTGGCAATAACAAAGGACGGGCGTGTACTGCCAATCGACAGCATCCTTCGCTTCCGCAAAACGAGGCCGGAAGAACCGGACATCGCGGGTAAATCGTCCGCGCCCAACGAAAAAAACCTGGATCAACTGTTTCACCCGAAAACCATCGCGCTCATCGGAGCCTCGGACACAACGGAAAAGATGGGCGGCAGCATCCTGAAACTACTGATAGAAAGCGGTGCGGCAAAGGTCTTCCCCGTCAACCCGAAGCGCAAAGAATTGATGGGGCTGAAGGCATACAAGTCTATCTCCGAAATCCCCGGGCCTATAGACCTGGCGGTGCTGGCGATACCCGCGAAGTTTACCCTCCCTGTCGTGACGGAGTGCGCAGAGGCCGGGGTCAAGGTGGCTATCGTCATCTCAGGAGGATTCGGCGAGACAGGCACGGAAGGCAAGAAGATAGAGGCACAGATGGCCGCCTCTGCCCGGAAGACGGGCATGAGAATCATCGGGCCGAACTGCATGGGGGTCTATTTCGAGCCGACGAAGTTTTCAACCTTTTTCCTCTCGCCCGAAAAGACGGAGATACCCCATTGCGACGTAAACAATTTCACGGTACTCAGCCAGTCAGGCGCGGTATGCGTACAGATGGTCGAGCTCACGCGCAACGTCGGCATACGCGGAATAGTTTCGTACGGCAACATGATTGATGTGGACGTGGCGGACCTGATGGCCTACTTCGACAGGGACAGCGGCACGGATGTCATAGGGATATACATCGAGGGCCTGACCGACGGCGCGAAGTTCATCTCCGCGGCGAAAGCGATGCACAAGCCCGTAATCATTACGAAGGGGGGCAAATCGCGCGCCGGGAGCGCCGCGACCGTCAGCCACACCGGCGCGATCGCGGGCGACTACGACATCGCAAAAGCCGTATTCAAATCGACGGGACTGGTGGAAGCGGAAACCCTGGAGGACTTCGCAGACTATGCGAAGGCATTCTCCTTTCTGCACGGTCGGAGGCCGAAGGGACACAGACTGGGCGTCATCTCAAACGCCGGCGGCCTGGCCGTACTGGCGGCGGACGCAACCGAGGGAACCTGCCTGAAAATGGCGAAATACTGCAAAGCAACCATCGAGGCGATAAAAGCGGAGACCGGAGGGTTGGTCATCGTCAGCAACCCAACCGACCTGACGGCAGGCATATCGGACGAGGGGTTCGCAAAGGCGGCCGCGCACATACTTGACGACGAGAACGTCGATGCGCTTATACTGATACCGGGCATTCAGCCGCGACCCATGCGGGAAGACGCCATCGTTGACGAGATAATCAGACTGTACAACCGTTACGACAAGCCGATGGCGGTAACGATAACGCCGACGGAGAAGAGACTCGCAATGTTCAACAGGCTCGAGGCGGCACGGGTGCCGCACTATGACACGCCGGAGCGGGCGGTAAGGGCGCTCGCGGC
The DNA here is from genome assembly GCA_003644325.1 of Planctomycetota bacterium. Taxonomy (GTDB): domain Bacteria; phylum Planctomycetota; class B129-G9; order B129-G9; family B129-G9; genus B129-G9. Next base: position 2,412 of record QNCA01000036.1, on the reverse strand, counting down.
GTTCGTGGAACTGCTCAACGGGGTTGAAAACGGCGCGGCACAGCGGTCGAGTTTGTAGTAACGTAACTTTCCAACGGGGAGATTCCGAGGGATGGCGAATCTTGAAAAACTGGGAGTGGTCGGAGCCGGCAACATGGGCTCCGGCATCGCGCAAAAGGCGGCGCAGGAAGGCATCAACGTAGTGCTGGTTGACATCAAGGACGAATTCGTCAGGCGCGGACTCGATAACATCCGCGCCACGCTCAACGATGGCGTCAAGCGAAAGATATTCGGACCGGAGCAGGTCAAACAAACGCTGTCGCGGATTTCAGGCACCACCGATATGGCCGCCCTAAAAGACTGCGACCTCATTATCGAGGCCGTCTTTGAGGATGAAAAGGTCAAGAGAGAACTGTTCACGCAACTGGACAAACTCTGCGATTCAAAGACCGTTCTGGCGACGAACACATCTTCGTTCGCCGTTACGAAACTGGGCGGGCACATCGGGCGCAAGAGCGATTTCGCAGGGCTGCACTTCTTCTACCACCCCGCCAAGAACCGCCTGGTCGAGGTAATTCCCGGCGAGGACACATCGCGCGAAACGACGGACTACCTGATGCTGGCGTCGAAGTTGATGGGCAAAACGGCAATTCTCGTGAAAGACGCGCCGGGCTTCGCGGTAAACCGCTTCTTCGTGCCGTGGCTCAACGAGGCCGTAAGGCTCCTCGAGGAAGGCGCGGCGAACATCCCCACAATCGACGCCGCCGCGAAGGAGGCGTTCCGCATCGACATGGGGCCGTTCGAACTGATGAACCTCACCGGCGTGCCCATAGCCTACCACTCCACGGTCTCGCTGGGCGGGCAACTGTCGTCCTTCTACGGCCCGGCGGCCAGGCTGACGGAACAGTTCAAGAGCGGGCAACAGTGGGACCTCACGGGCGAAGTGGACAGGAACAGATTTAAGGTAGTGCGAGAGAGACTGTACGGAGTTGCATTCGGCTTGGCGGCGCAAATAGTGCAGGACGGCATCGCCTCCATGGAGGACACCGACCGCGGCGCGAAGATAGGCCTGCGCTGGGCGCTGGGGCCGTTTGAACTTATGAACCACGTCGGTATCGACAGAAGTTGCTCGATGGTGGAAGCCGTCGCGGGGAAATATGAAGACTTCAACGTGCCGGATATCCTCCGCAGTCAAAGAGAATCGGGCCACGCGTGGGAGTTTAGTTTCGTGGACCTGCACGTAAAGGACGGCGTGGCCACAATCACGCTGAACCGCCCCGAGGCGTTGAACGCGTTGAACGAAATCGTAATGGCACAGTTGGAAAAACGATTTAACGAGGCAGAGAGCAATCCGGAAGTGAAGGCCATAGTGTTCCAGGGAGCGGGCAAGGCGTTCGCCGCGGGCGCGGATATCCGATTCCTCGCCAAGAACATCGAAAACAAGACCCTCGACAAGACGGCGGAGTTCGCCCGGAGGGGACATGAATTGCTGAAGCACATCGAACGCTCGCCCAAACTGACCATCGCCCGAATGGAGGGAATAACGCTGGGCGGCGGCCTGGAGACGGCGCTGGCGGCGGACCTGCGCATAGCATCCACCAGGGCGACGATGGGATTCCCCGAGACGGGCATAGGCATCTATCCCGGCCTGGGCGGCACGCAGCGCACGCCCCGGCTCATCGGTGCGGAACTGGCCCGGTATCTCATCTTCACCGGAAATATAATAGCGGCGGAAGAAGCGGCGGGCATGGGACTGGTGGACGCAGCGGTCGCCCCCTCCGAGGTGGACGCCGCGGTCGCGGAGGCGGTGAACGCGGGGAAACCCCGCAAGAAGCACGGCACGCCCCGACCGGACGAAAGATTCCGCGCGCTCATCGAGATATTCTCCGACAAGAACGTCGAGGCGCTGATATCCGGAGGCGAGGTCAACGTCGAGGATCCCCAGGCGAAAGACATCCTCCCGAAAATCCGCAAGCGCATCTCGTCGAAGGCGCCGATTGCGCTGAAACTGGCGAGCAGGATAATCAACGAGGGCTTAAAGGCGGACCTGAACAAAGGCCTGCAGATGGAACTGGACCACCTGGCGGAAATATTCAGCACGGAGGACGCCTACGAGGGCCTGATGTCGCTGGGACGCGGAAGGCCGGAATACAAGGGGAAATAGCGGCCCCTGGCCGCCGAAAAGTGAAACCACGAATAAACACTAATGAACACGAACTCGTCAAGATTTTTAACCACAGATAAACGCTGATGAGCGTTGATACTACTGACTACTGACTACTGACTACTGACTACCGACTACCCGACTACCGGCTACATTAATACTCAAGTTGACTGACTTTTGCTAACCTCGGTGACTGTCACTAACTACCCGTTCGGACCCTGACGGGTCCTCAGGGCGAGGACCCGGAACGGGCGGAATCTCGCGAGCCT
>QNCA01000452.1 GCA_003644325.1 Planctomycetota bacterium | reverse complement strand
CGATATTTCCAATTCCGGCGCTGAGCAGGTTTTTCTATGAACGTTTTCTGTCAATTGCAATTTTCCGGGCTAATAAAATCGGCGGAGTATTTCCTGTCGATACTATTGGTGGCAATGTTCATTTACCTTGACTTTGACAGTTGGGGGGCATTTTTCACCTTTTTCGCTTACAAAAATCCTTATAAATAAGGGCATTCAGCGATTGCCAGCGCAGAGTCTTCCCAAAATGTGTGGACAACTATTTGCTGTTTATCCATTATATATTTCATATAATGCTTGACATAACAAGGACAAGTTGTTATATTTCAACATGTTTTTTAAGGTCGTTACATCAAAAGAATTCCAATATCTAAAACTGGTAGAATCCTACCGCAAAGACGGAAAAACCCGGCAGCGAGTCATTGCCAATTTAGGACGGCTGGACCTGCTTAAACAAAGCGGACAGCTGACCAACCTGGCAAAGCGACTCCTCTATCTGGATGGCAAAGACATTCCCATCATCGATGATCTGGAAGAACTGGAGCGGCTCTGTTATGGGGACATTGTTTATAAGAAGTTGTGGGATAAATATCAGTTTACCCCGCTATTCACCCAAATCGGGGCTTCACGAAAGATTAGCTATGAGCTGTGGGAAACGGTTTATTTGCTGGTCATCGACCGCTTATTAGAACCTCGCAGCAAATTAGCCCTGTTCCGGCGCCAGGGCAAATACTTGAATATCCGGGATGTGTCGCTACAACACATCTATCGCTGTTTGGATATTCTGGCAGATAGCAAACCCCGGATTGAGTCTCATATTTTCAGCCGGCAGAGGAATCTGTTTAATCTGAAGATCGATGTGGTATTTTACGATGTGACCACCTATCATTTCGAGAGTGTACGGGCTGACGAACTCAAGGAGTTCGGTTTTAGCAAGGCGGGCAAGTTTAATGAGGTTCAGGTGGTGATGGGGCTCCTGCTGGATATGGAGGGTCATCCCATCGGTTTTGATCTTTTCCCGGGAAATACCAATGATGGCAAGACTCTTTTGCAAGCGCTTGATGCATTAAAGGAGCGTTTTTTCATTCGTCGTCTCATTTTTGTTGCTGACCAGGGGATTAATAGTAAAGAGAATCTGCATCATATCAAATCGGCAGGCTATGAATATATTGTCAGTGCCCGGATAAAGAATTTTTCACAAGCATTGAAACAGCAGATTTTCGACCCTGCCGGTTATAAAGTAGTAGAAGAAACAGCCGAAGGAAAAGCCGCTTTTCGCTACCAGGTAATCGCAGATCATCGATTTAGGTATCAGGATGCCGGAGGCAAAGGCCATGAGCTACAGGACAAGTTAATCATTTATTGGTCAGCGGACAGAGCGCAAAGGGACCGGTCAGAACGGGAGCGGCAAATTGCGAAAGCCCGCAAGATGATTGCTTCCCATAAAAAGCCTTCCGACAAAAAGGGGTATCGTCGTTATATCGCCACCCAGGGAGAAACACAGGTTGTGGGCTTGGATGAGCAACGAATTCGTGAAGACCTTCAATGGGATGGGTATGCCGGTATTCAGAGTAGCGAAACCAATCTGGATGCACGTTCTGTTATCGATGTCTATCATCAGTTGTGGAAAATAGAACGGGCATTTCGGGTGTTAAAATCAACCATGCGCACCCGTCCAATCTATCATTGGACACCCCGGCGAATCAAAGGTCACTTTGTGGTTTGTTTTATTGCCTTTGTATTGGAACGGACTTTGGAGAAGCGGCTCACATCAAATAATGCAGTGGCTTCTCCGGAGAGAATCAAAGAAGCGCTAAATTCACTGGAAGTTTCCCGGATAAAATTAGGTGCCCAGGTTTATTATCTGAAATCCAGAAACCATTCTTTAGCCAGCAAAATATTAAACATCCTGCATATCAAGCATTTGAAGAATGTCACTTCACCGGAAGAATTTGTTGCACATACCGGTTAAATAACCCCGGCTTCGTTCGCCGTTGTCTTATTTTCGAATAAAAACCGGTTGTGTGGACAACCATCGCAAAAGTGCAAAATTGCGCCCATGAAAAACAATGAGTTATGAAAAACAACTGTCAAAGTCGAGAATTCCGGTTTTGATTTTAAAATAACAGCACGGGATAGACAAGTAGAGCCCACGAAATACACGAAATGTGAATTTTAATTATGTCCCCCACGCAATATTCCTGACAGTATGAAAGTCAATTCTCAGGTGAAGTATTTTTTCACTTTTCTTTTTTCGTGTATTTCGTGGGCTGATTAACAACGTTTAATAAGGTGAAACAGACTGGAAAGACGGGTCAGGAAACCTGTTCGGTTTCGATTTTCAGTTTCTCTTCCTGCTCAACCATCTGTAACTCATCAATCAACATATCCAAATCGCCTTCCATGATTTCATTCAGCCGGTAAAGAGTGAGATTAATCCGGTGGTCGGTAACTCGTCCCTGGGGATAATTGTAGGTGCGGATTTTTTCGCTGCGGTCGCCGGAGCCAACCTGTGAGCGGCGGGCCTCTGCCTGTTCGGCTTCTTTCTCCCGTTGCTGGTCTTCATAGATTTTGGCGCGAAGAACCCGCATGGCTTGAGCCTTGTTCTTATGCTGTGAGCGCTCGTCCT